>SFER01000078.1 GCA_004557195.1 Bacteroidales bacterium
TTCGATGACATTTTAGTAGATTGGAATTCAAAATCGATATATCCCGACGAGCCAAGACTTGAGGGACTACAGGTGCGTCTTATGATACCAATACGGATAAAAGATGTCATAAATGAGTATTTGTTTATTTTTGACGTAAAATACGTTTATAACCATCCCGAATTGGTAAAATGCTCATATTATAAATAAGTGGTGTGCAGCGCTTTCGGCACGCACACCTTATATTATCCATCTCTTGTGTAGCGGACAGCCTGCCACACCTCCGGGGTGGCGGAAATGTCCGCCTCTTGGCATCGTCTCCGCTGTTGCGCTGCTTACACAGCGCTTGGGTGGGATAGGGCCAATAGGGCCAATAGTGGTTGCGACAAGCGGCGGGGCGGTGGGGCGAAAAAAAGGAGGCTGCGGGGCAGCCTCCTGGGGAGAGAGTTATGGGAAGATTACTTTGCGATGCGCTTGAATGCGGGTTTGGCTCCGGGAGCGGCGATGGCACGCTTGGTGGACTTGGCGCTCACTGTGGGCACTTTGCCGGCAGGAATTTCGAGGCGCGGTGCCGATGCCGGCTTGATGGGGATATTCTCATTGAGGTCCCATTCAGAGTCGGCGAGGTGGGCATTGAAATTGATGCGTGTAACGGTGGTGCCATCGGCGTTCTTCGCCATGATGAGGAGAGTTTGCCAGCCTGTGGGCACTGCACTGTTTTTATAGGTGTATTCGCCGGCAGAGTTGATGTTGGAAGTGATGTCGATTGCATCCGCCATTGAAGCGACTTCAGCGAGGTTGTAGCCTTGGTTGAGTTTGTTGTCGCAAACCGATTCTTCGAGGAGGCGCACATAAGCCTCTGACACGTTGCTTGGAGTGATTTCGAAATTCACGCTCACAGCGCCATTGTCTTTCGACTTGCTGAAGATGTTGATTTGAGGACCTTCGACAGTTTCTTCGAGCGGCTCGATTAATTGGTGAGTTTCGGCTTTCACCCAGTCGCCGTTGGCATCGATACCGAGGGCATACATTGAGTATTCAGCCTTGTCTTCAACTATCCAGCCATAAGGGTTACTGTTGATTTCCTCGGGAGTCCATTGCTCGCCAAAGAGGAAGATGGTGTATTCATAGCCAAATTCGGCGATGAAGTAGTCGAGCACCTCCTTGTAGCCATACATTGTGAAGATGGTGCGGATACCTTCGGAAGCATCAAACTTGAAAGTAGCCTCGCCATCCTCGTTGAGACCGGTGTAGGTAACTGCGAGAGTCTCGTTGCTCACACCTGCAGGCTCGGTCTTGGTTTGGACATACATGGCAGTGCCTTCGAGGTCGTCCATTGCGTCATTGAGATAGCATGCGATTACAAAATAGGGCTGATTGGCAATCACCGAGAGAGAATAGTCCTCATCTATCATCTCGCCGTCTTTGTAGTTGAAAACCATCTCGCCTTTACCGATGAGACCGTAACTATAGAGACAAATATTGAGGGCAGAAGCGAGAGTGGCATCGTCGGCTTCGGCAAGGGTGGTTTCGAAGTATTCTTGGAGGATATAGTCAACAAGAGATTCTTGCACCATGGTGTGGACGTAATAGCGGTCGCTATCGGTGGGTTTCACGCTATATTTCACATAGTTTTTGCCGGTTTCTTCGATTGCCAATTCAAACGGGTCTTCGGTAACGCCTTCGGGAAGTTTGAAAGAGACATAATCGACATCGGAAGAAGCATATTTAGCGACTACTTTATTACCTTTGATGAGGTAGATTTGGTCTTGAGCGCAAACAGAGGCTACAAAACCGAGCATTATTGATAAAATAACAATGATTCTTGATTTCATGTTGAAAAATAGATTTTTAAGAGATTACTTAATGAGAATTTTTTGTGAGATTTTGCCCACACGGAGGATATACACACCCTCGGAGATGTGGGAAGTGGAGAGAGAGGCTGAAGCGCCGCGAGCGACAGCCGAAGCCACGATGCGGCCTGCAGAGTCGAACAAGGCTACATCGCCAAGGGCTTCTGTGCCTGAGATTGAGATGGAGTTGCGCGACACAACCACAGTAACCGAAGCATCGGCGGCAGCGTCAACACCCGATTGGGTGCTGTTGAGCTCGATGCGCTCGATATCGGCTACCAAATGCTGTCGGGATTCGCCGTCGGAGGTAACAATAGTAACCTTCCCATCTCCAATCTCGATGCGCTCAACCACGGTTTTGTCGGTGTAGTGGCATGTCCCATCGGTGTAGAGCACATTGATTGAAGCGGCAAACGACGAAGATGCCGCAAGCAGGATAGTTGCGACTGTCGATAAAGCATACTTCTTCATTGTAAAAGTTTGTTTAAGTTTCTGGTCTTAATAATAACAATCGTGCACCCGGCAAGACCTTTTCCGCCGCACGACCCAAAATGAAGCCACAAAGATACTGATTTTATTAAAGATATGCTACATTTTGTTGCCGAATAATGAAAAAAACGAGCTTGTATGTTTCATTTTACACTCATTTGCATTAACTTTGCACACTGAAAAAGATTAGGTATGCAAAAAATAAGAAATGTAGCCATCATCGCCCACGTCGATCATGGCAAAACCACTTTGGTGGATAAAATGTTACTCGCCGGACACATATTTCGCGAGAACCAGAATGCCGGTGAGTTGATTCTTGACAATAACGACCTGGAACGAGAAAGAGGTATCACAATCCTCTCGAAAAATGTTTCCATCAACTATAACGGATATAAAATCAATGTAATTGACACTCCGGGACACAGCGACTTCGGAGGCGAGGTGGAGCGTGTGCTCAACATGGCAGACGGCTGTCTGCTGCTTGTGGATGCGTTTGAGGGACCGATGCCACAAACACGCTTCGTGCTCCAGAAAGCGATAGAGATAGGGTTGAAGCCGGTTGTGGTGGTCAACAAGGTTGACAAGCCCAACTGCCGCCCCGACGAGGTGCAAGAGATGGTGTTTGACCTCATGTGCAACCTCGACGCCTCGGAGGACCAGCTCGATTTCCCCACAATCTTCGGTTCGGCTAAAAACGGCTGGATGAGCAGGTCGTGGGAAGAGCCTACCGACAATATCAACGCCGTTCTCGATGCCATCATCGAATACATCCCCGAGCCGAAAGTGCTCGAAGGAGACCCACAGATGCTCATCACATCGCTCGACTACAGCAGCTATGTGGGACGTATCGCCATAGGTCGCGTGCATCGCGGCACCCTCAAGGAGGGAATGGATGTGGGCATCTGCAAGAAAGACGGCAGCGTGGTGAAGCAACGCATCAAGGAGTTGCACACCTTTGAGGGAATGGGCCGCAAGCGCGTTCCCGAGGTGAGCAGCGGCGACATCTGCGCCCTCGTGGGCATCGAAGGCTTCGAGATTGGCGACACCATAACGCTTTTCGACAAGCCGGAACCGCTACCTCGCATCGCAATCGACGAGCCGACAATGTCGATGCTCTTCACCATCAACGACTCGCCATTCTTCGGCAAAGATGGCAAATATGTAACCACACGCCACATTGCCGACCGTCTGCGCAAAGAACTCGACAAGAACCTCGCCTTGCGCGTAGAGCGCACCGAGAACGAGGATGCTTGGAACGTGTTTGGTCGCGGTGTGCTCCACCTTTCGGTGCTCATCGAGACAATGCGCCGCGAGGGATATGAACTCCAAGTGGGACAGCCGCAGGTGATTATAAAGGAGATAGACGGACAGAAGTGTGAGCCTATCGAAGTGCTCGACATCAATGTGCCGGAGGAATATTCGAGCAAAATCATCGACATGGTAACCCGCCGCCGCGGCGAGATGGTGTCGATGAGCACTCAAAACGACCGCATCCACCTCGAGTTTAACATCCCGTCGCGCGGCATCATCGGCTTGCGCAACAATGTGCTCACAGGCTCGGCAGGCGAGGCAATCATGAGCCACCGCTTCCTCGAATTCCAGCCGTGGAAAGGCGACATCGAGCGCCGCACCAATGGCTCGCTTATCGCAATGGAAGCCGGAACGGCATTTGCCTACGCTATCGACAAGCTCCAAGACCGCGGACGCTTCTTCATCTTCCCGCAAGAGGAGGTGTATGCCGGACAGGTGGTGGGCGAGAACGCCAAAGAGGGGGATATCGTGGTGAATGTAACCAAATCGAAGAAACTCACCAACACCCGCGCCTCGGGTACCGACGACAAGGCTCGCATTATCCCGCCTATCGTCTTCAGCCTCGAGGAAGCACTCGAATATATCAAAGAGGATGAATATGTCGAGGTAACCCCCAACCACATACGCATCCGCAAGATTATCCTCGATGAACTTGAACGCAAACGTGCCAACCGACAGTAATCAAGAAGAATATATGCTGCAGATTAAGGACACCCTCGTGAGCCTCGACCTGGTGGAGAAATTCTTCGCCTGCGACATCACCCGCTGCAAGGGGGAGTGTTGCATCGAAGGAGATGCCGGAGCGCCTATCACCGATGCTGAATTTGCCACGCTCAAGGAGATTCTGCCCGATGTGTGGGACGACCTCCTGCCGGCGGCACAGCGACGCATCCAAGAGGAGGGCGTGGGCTATGTCGATGAGGAAGGAGACCTTGTAACCCAGATAGTTGAAGGGAAAAACTGCGTGTTCAGCACCTATCTACCCGGGGGTATCTGCATCTGCGCCATCGAAAAAGCATACCGCGAAGGGCGCATCAAGTTTATGAAGCCTATTTCATGCCACCTCTATCCGGTGCGCATTACCGAATATGAAAAATTCACGGCGGTGAACTACCACTCCTGGAAAATCTGCAAGGCAGCCGAGGTGGTGGGTCGCGCCAAGGGCATCCGTGCATACCAATTCCTCAAGGAACCGCTCGTGAAGCGATTCGGGCAGGAATGGTATGACGAACTTGCCGGCACTTGCGAGGAATACCTGCGCCAATATGGCTCAGACGAGGATTAACGGCATCCTCGCCCGAGACGCATCATTTTCATTTAACTTCGTCGAGTATCTTCTTAATAGCATCGAGAAAAGAGTCGAACGACGACGCAAGGAGAGCAAACAATGCGATGCACAGAGCCACAATAGAGAAAATAATCGCGCCCCACATCGTGCAGTAGCAGATAGCGTAGAGATACACAAACGACACAATCGCCACTGCCGCGGTAATCGACGCTACAACAACCCAAGAGAAATTCTTACGATATTTCCACAGCGCCAATGGCGACAGCGCTATGGCGAGCCATATCAGAATGGAACTCAACGGCATCCGGGAGCGTTCGCGCGCCGCCTTGTCGGGGTCGGAATCGGGAAACTCCGACGCCGCGATTATTTCGCGGGTGCGCAAATCGGTAGAGTCGTAGGCAAATTCCTGTGTAACGAAGCAATATTTCGAGGAGCCTTTGATTAGGGCGTAGCACACATAGTATTGCCGCCCGTTTTTATCCTTGGCGGGATACACTCGAATCCACCCTTCGGCGTTGTCGCCGGTCTTCTCCTTCATGACCGGACGCGGTTCCTTGGCATCATAGTCATTGATATATTCCCAGGTAATTTCCTTCCCGTCGGGAGCCTTCTCGGAATAGACCGCCATAGAGGATTTCGGGAATTGGATAATCAGTTTTTTCGACTTCGAGAGCGATATTGTGTCAACCTTCTGCGCCTCGCCGTAGTTGAGCACCACACCGGTGGTGTTGTCGATAAACTGCCCCGGGGCAGCAGCAACGATGAGCGAGAGCGATATGGCGAGTAATGACAAGATTAAGCGTTTCATTTCTTGAGAGATTTGGTGAAAGTGTTGATAGTTTCTTTAATCATATCTTCATAGAGAGCGGCAAGAGAGAAATCCTCATCACTGGCTGTATAGGTGCACACCGGCTCGAGATACTGCTCCCAAAGCACCACTTTTTGCCCATTGACATAGTGGTAGATGCTCATGAGCAACCTCACGCCGGGGATTTTATCTCTCGACGAGCCGTTCCAATTGAATGTGTTCAACGAGTTGCACGCCCTTGCAACAACAAAGAGTTGTCCCGGCGACTTTACGTAATTGGCAAGAAGGCTTTTGCCCGCCTCCATGCGGAACACCTCACCGCCCATTATCTCGGTGAACAGTGTGTTCATCTGGCGGCTCACATTGTCACAGATGGTATCGGCAGAGACATTGATGGTGATTTTCTCGTAGCGAGTGTTGCGAAGGCTGTCGATATAGTCGCGGTGCTCCTCCGCCTTGGGGTCGGACCCGATTCGGCTTGCCCAGTAAGCCGAAAGCGCTTTCAGGAAGTCGGCGTGTTGCTTGGTGTCGTCGAAAAAGGAGAAAATAAAGAGAATTTCGGTGTCGCCGCTCCGAGCGATGCTGCTGAGCATCTTCATGATGAGGCGATAGAACGAAGGGGAATACTTCCTTTCCCACTTATCGCTGTTCAGGGCGACAAAGCGGGAGAGTTGTCGCGGGATGTTTTTCTTCACAGCATCGGTGCCGCAAAAGCGGTAGCCATGGAGGAAGTATGCCGAATCCTCAAATTTGTCGTGTTTCAGGGCTATGCGAGAGAGGATGAAATCGCGGATATATCCCCCACCACAATATGCTGCGAGGGCGGAAACGATGGCCAAAACGATGAAATACACCCAAAACATATTCTGCCACCAGCTGTAGCGACTCGGCGGGAGTTTTGCCTCCATCTCGGAGTAATACTCGATTTTGATGTCGTAATAGCGGTCGTATTGCTTGTCGTATAGAACCGCCGTACCCGATGAGAACGCCGTGTAGTGCCATGCGAGAGTGTAGGTGGAATACACCCGGTCGCCATCGGGGGCGATGAATGTGTAGTCGCTGGAAAAATCGGTTTCGGGCGTATCAAATTCGGGCGCGGTGAGCGACTCGGCGCCAAACCAAGACAGGAGCGCAAGCAGGGCAAAGAGGAGCCACAATGCGTAATCGCACAGGTGATCGATAGCTTTCAGTGTCATAAGAACAATGTAATCTCAGGGTTAGATTTAGAACAAAGATTAATAGGGAGATATCAACGGATATCCCCCTGTGTTGAGAAACGGGAAAATTACTTATCGTCGGCGGGTTGCTCGTCGGGCGAATACCATTTGCTGTACATGAGATAGTTCCGGGCTATCTTCTGGTTGATTTCGCGCGACTGGGCGGGATCGACCATCTTGATGAATTTTGCCGGAGCGCCACCCCACAACTCGTTGGGACCGATTTTGGTGCGGCTAAGCACCACCGAGCCGGCAGCGACAATAGCGCCCTCGCCCACTTCGGCATCGTCCATCACCACTGCGCCCATGCCAATGAGAGCGAGGTCGTGGATGTGAGCGCCATGAATCACCACATTGTGGCCTATGGAGACATCGTTGCCGATTACGATGGTCGATTTCTGATAGAGAGTGTGGAGCACACTACCGTCTTGGATATTCACACGGTTGCCGATGGTGATGGTGTTGACATCGCCGCGCAACACAGTGTTGAACCACACGCTGCACTCGTCGCCCATAGTTACATCACCAATAATGGTGGCATTCTCGGCGAGGAAGCAGTCTTTGCCTATTTTCGGCTCAAAGCCGCGAACATTGATAACAAGTGCCATTATTTAACGATTTTCTTGGTTTTAGTTTTAAGCCATTCCGCCTCGTCGGGGGTGAGGAATGGAGAGATTGAATTGAACACACGCTCGTGGTAGGCATTCACCCAGTCGATTTCCTCTTGAGTGAGCATATCGAGGTCGATGAGCGAGGCGTCGTAGGGGAAGAGGGTGAGAGTTTCCATCTTCAGGAAGTCGCCAAACTCGTCGTCGTGGAGGGCAGGCACCACAAGCACACAGTTTTCGGTGCGGATGCCATATTTCCCCGCTTTATAGATACCCGGCTCGTTGCTGAGCACCATACCGGGCGTCAACGGAGTGGGATTGTAGTTGAGACGGATGTTCTGCGGACCTTCGTGCACACCGAGGAAGTGGCCCACGCCGTGACCGGTACCGTGGAGATATGCGATGCCGTCTTTCCACATAAATTGGCGAGCGAGAGCATCGAGTTGGCAACCGAAAGTGCCCACAGGATAGAGTTGAGTGGCGATAGCGAGATGCCCTTTGAGCACGAGGGTGTAGTCGTGGATTTCATCGGGAGTGGGGTCGCCGAGCGAGATGGTGCGGGTGATATCGGTAGTTCCGTCGAGATACTGGGCGCCGCAGTCGCAGAGGAGCAGCCCTCCCCTACCCAATTTGGGCGATTTGTCGGGCGATGGCTCGTAGTGGACAATAGCGCCGTTGCTGCGATAGCCGGCAGCCATGTAGAAACTCTCGCCGCGATACATATCGCTCTTGGCGCGCTCGGCTTTAATCATTTCCCAAGCGTCGTATTCGGTGATAGAGCCTGTGGGAGCGAGTTCCTCGATTTTCTTGAAAGCCTTTACGAGAGCCACGCCATCGCGAAGCATCGCATTGCGGAATCCCTCGATTTGCACATCGTTTTTCACCGCCTTGAGGAGCGCAATCGGCGATTTGGCATACACAAGGGCACAATTACCGAGGGCGGAAGCCATTGCGTCGCTCACCACATCGGGATCGACAAGCACAGTGTGGTTGTCGAGTTTGGAGAGGTAGTGGGCAGTGCGGTCGTAGGGCTCAACCTCCACGCCGAGCGCTTTCAGATAGTCGGCAACCTCGGGGGTGAGTTTGGTATCATCGACAAAGAGGATTTTGCGGTCGTGAGAGAGATAGAGATAGGAAATCAGCGCGGGAGTGAAAAGGATATCGTCGCAGCGCAGATTGAGAGTCCAAGCCACCTCGTCGAGAGCGGCGATGAAAGTGGCATCGGCACCGAGTCCTTGAGCGGCATCGAGCACCTTGGCGATTTTGCTTGCAGCACCCTCGCCGGCATATTTCTCGTCGTGGATGAAGATTTTGCCGTCGGGACGAGCCGGGCGTTCAGCCCAAATCTTGTCAAACGGAGCGAAATCGGTAGCGAGACGGAATCCGTTTTGACCGCAGAACACCTCGAGACGATTGGTGGCATTGATAGAGAAAAGCGTGCCATCGATGGCGACAAGTGCGCCCTCTTCGAGGTTTTCGGCAAGCCATTCGGTAACGGTAGGCTCGCCGGGGACATCCTCCTTCATCATTTCAAAGCCGGAATCGACAAGTTGCATTTCGCATTGGAGGAAATATCGGGAATCGGTCCACACCTTGCCTTGTGTGGCAGTAATCACGGCAGTACCGTTAGAAGTATTGAAACCTGTGAGCCATTCGAGCGACTTCCAGTGGTCGCTGATATACTCGCTATGGTGAGCGTCGAGGCTTGTAACGATAGTAGCGTCGATATGGTAACGCTTCATCTCCTCGCGCAGAGCCACAAGATTTTTAAATGTGTTAGCACTCATAATATATATGTTTGAAAAAAATACAGATTTATGCAAAGTTACAAATTTTCATAGTAATACATCACAATCATTCACGGAAAATACACAACAGTAGCGAAATTTGCGAATTTGCTCCAACGTGAGCAATTATATATTGCGAGTTCCGACATTAAGAATCGTAGCGGAGCAAGATGCAATTATGCAAGTGAAGTATTTATAATTGATTAATCTTTCTACATACTTGCTGAA
>SFER01000079.1 GCA_004557195.1 Bacteroidales bacterium
GGAATATCTTTACCAATTCGTCAAATTCTTGCTCTTTCATATCAATGTAGTTTTATTTCCGGCACAAAGTTAAAAAATAATATTTCGAAATACGAAATATTGCCCAAATTTAGTGTTTCGAAATACTAAATTATGCCTATTTTTAGTGTTTCAAAATACTAATGAGCAGGGGATAAAACGAGCATCTTTCTGTTGCTCAGGTGCTTAAATTCTATAATAGTGGTGCGGAATTTTGGTTGTCTATCATTTCACTCGCGACGGATTCTTGGCTATGAACTCCTTCCAGGAGCTGCACCCTTTGTCGGGCTTGGGGCGCGACGACTCGTAGTAGTGGCACAGCGCGGCTCCGAGGGCGTCGGTTGCATCGAGGAAATCGGGCATATTCTCCTTGGGAATCGACAGGATGCGGCGCAACATCTCGGCTACCTGCTCCTTACTTGCAGCGCCGTTGCCGGTGATTGCCTGCTTGATTTTGAGCGGAGCATATTCCACAATGGGGATGTCGCGCGCCAATGCCGCAGCCATCGCCACCCCTTGCGCACGTCCGAGTTTGAGCATCGACTGCACATTCTTGCCGAAAAACGGCGCCTCAATCGCAAGTTCGTCGGGCAGGTATTGCTCGATGAGTCCCGTAACCCGCTCGAAGATGCGGCGCAACCGTAGATAATGGTCGTCAAACTTGCTCAACTTGATTACACCCATGGCAATCACACTCAGTTTCTTGCCATTCACGCCGAGCAAGCCATAGCCCATCACATTTGTGCCAGGGTCGATGCCTATGATTATTCTCTCATATTCCATCGAGCCCTCCTATATTTCGATTTTCTCCATGATTGTGGGGAATCCGGGCGCTTTGTTGCCGAAACGCTCCACAAATTCGCCAATCACTCTGTTTCCGTCTTTGAGACTCCACTCCTCCAGAACATCGAGCGAATCGACTTCATACTGGATGGAATAACTATGGTGCTTTTCCTGCTCCTCCACCGTCATGATGAGAGCAAGGCGCGGGTTGCGAAGTTGTCGCGAAGCCACCGATTGTGGGATGTATTTTTCGCGCATCCACTTGAGGAATGCCTCCTCGACATCCAAATCCACGCTGTAAGTTACATTATATATAAGCATATCTGCAAATTTTTTACAAAACATCGATGTGCCACAGCCGCCTATTTATCAGCGAGATAGGTCGGTGAGGCACAAATTCCGGACACAAAATTACAAAAAATCCTCCAAATAAGTTTGCCAAATCAAAAATAATGCCTACCTTTGCAGTCGGGTAAGTCCTATACGGCCAGCTCCTTGTCAACTCCCCCAGGTCTTGACCGAAGCAAGGGTAGCAGGTTGTAGCGGCGCGATGTAAGTTGGCCAGAGCACGTGATTTGTAATCTCGGGGTCGTTGGTTCGAATCCGACAAGAGGCTCTAAAGTGCAGCATTCGTTGCACTTTTTTTTGTGCCCACCCCGCTACAACCTCAAGCCGGAGAGGAGGATGGTGTAGGTGTCGATTGCCTCGCGTATCTCGCTGTGGAGGATGTACTCGCCGGCGGTGTGCGATCGCGCAGAGTCGCCGGGACCGATTTTCACCGATGGGCAGTGTATCAAAGCCTGGTCGGAAAGTGTTGGCGAGCCGAAAGGCACACGACCGAGCGTTACGGCACGGCGCACCACCGGATGGTCGAGCGCGACACTCGACGAACCGAGGCGTGTGGAGCGCGGAGTGAGGGTGGCGTCGGGCACCATGGCGCGTATCAGCGCAAGTGTCTCAGCATTGGAATAGGCATCGGTGGTGCGCACATCCACCACAAACCGGCACAGGTCGGGCACCACATTGTGGGCGGTTCCGGCACTGATTTGCGTTACCGAAATCTTCACCGGACCAAGAAATTGCGATTCTCGCTCAAAACGGGCAGTGCGCAGTGCATCAATCACCGGAATGGCGCGATAGATTGCATTCACCCCCTCGTTGCGGGCGGCGTGCCCGGCAACACCGGTAACTTCGCCATCGAGCACCATCAGCCCCTTCTCGGCAACGGCAGGCTGCATCCCGGTAGGCTCCCCTACCACGGCAAACGCGATGGGTGGAAGCATCGGAATCACCGACTCAATCCCCCCTTTGCCGCCAATCTCCTCCTCACACGACGCCAGAAACACAAAATTGCAATGTTGCGGCTGCATGTTGAGGCGCACAAAAGTGGCGAGAAGCGACACCACCGACGCTCCGGCGTCGTTGCTTCCAAGCCCTGTGATGCGCTCGCCATCGTCGATAGGCTCAAACGGGTCGGTTGTCCACGACGCGGCAGGTTTCACCGTATCGATATGTGAATTGAGAAGCACCGTGGGGCGCTGCGGGTCGAAATCGAGGGGCAATGCCCACACGTTATTCCCGCTGCGGCGCGCGCCGAAGCCATATTGCTTCAAGCGATGCTCGATTATATCGGCAACGGTGGCCTCATCGCGACTTGTCGATGGGGTGGCTATCATCTGCTTGAGCAGGTCTATAGAATCGTAGAAAAGTTCGTCCATAATTCAAAAATACTCTTGAGTGGGGCAAAATTAACTATTCCGTCGCCAAAAAACAAGCAATATAGCCCAAAACACTCAATATTTGGTCAAATCGTATGCACAGATACAAGAAAAATGTGCAATATTTTGAATAATCCTTATAATAGTGCTATCTTTGCAATTCAAAACTATAACAACTATGGCAAATAAATTAGTTGAGATGATCTCTGCACAAGCAGCCAAATATGGTGCCAGAGAAGCATTTACATACAAAGACCCCGAGACAACATATTGGAAGCCAACAAGTTGGAACAAATTTGCCGAGCATGTCGAAATTATGGGATATGCTTTGCAGATTTTAGGGGTAAAAGAAGGAGAACGGATTGCCGTTTTTTCAAACAACTGTCCCCAGATATTAGAGACCAATTTCGGGGCATTCCGTAATAGAGCGGTGCCTGTTCCGATGTATGCCACAAGCAGCCAGGACCAGGTGAACTACATTGTGAAGGATGCCGAAATCAATGTGATATTCGTAGGCAACCAAAGCCAATATGCTATTGCGCGCCGCGTGCTCAAAAGCGGCAAGCAACTCTCGCAGATTGTGAGTTACGACGAGAACATCGTTCTCCACTACGACGATGACAAGACCATCACCTATCGCCAGCTGCTCAAGATGGGCTATGATGCAAGCGACGAGGTGAAAGAGGAGGTGAATCGAAGAACCGCCGCAGGCACCGAGGAAGATATGGCATGTCTCATCTACACCTCAGGCACCACAGGCGAGCCGAAAGGGGTGATTCTCACACACGCCAATTTCGATTGCCAAATGGAGACCCACGCCAAGGTCCTCCCGGTCGATGACACCGACCGCTCGCTCTGCTTCCTCCCGCTGTCACACATCTTTGAGTGCGCATGGACATATTTCTGCCTCACCACCGGCATTCGCATCGCAATCAACTACAACCCCAAGGAGATTCAACTCTCTATCCGCGAGACTCGCCCCACCGTGATGTGTAGCGTGCCGCGATTTTGGGAGAAAGTGTACGCTGCCGTGCAGGACAAGGTGAGCAAAATGCCCCCGCTACAACGCAAACTGGTGCAATATGCCATAAAAGTGGGCAAGGAATACAACCTCGACCATAAGCGCAACGGCATCAAGCCTTCGCGATGGCTCAAATGGAAATTCGACATGCTCGACCGCTATGTGCTTCACACCTTGCGGCGCGCTATCGGAGTGGAGCGAGGCAGGTTCTTCCCCACTGCCGGCGCACCAATAAGCGACAACATCTGCTCATTCCTCCACTCGTGCGGAATCAACATCGTTGTGGGCTACGGTCTCTCGGAAACCACAGCCACAGTGTCGTTCTTCCCTCAAGAGGGGTTTGAAATAGGCAGCATCGGACGTGTGCTCCCCTCGCTCGAGGTGAAAATCGGTCCCGAGGACGAGATTCTCTTGAAAGGTCCCTCGGTGATGAAGGGCTACTACAACAAGCCTGCCGAGAATGAGAAGGCGTTTACCGCCGATGGATTCTTCCGCACCGGCGACATCGGTAAATTCACCGCTGCGGGCAGCCTCGTGATTACCGACCGCCTCAAAGACCTGTTCAAGACCTCAAACGGCAAATATATCGCCCCACAGGCACTCGAAAGCGTGCTCGGAGAGGACAAATTTATCGAGCAAGTGGCAATCATCGGCGACCAGAGGAAATACGTTACCGCAATCATTATCCCAGCATTCGATGCACTCAAGGAATATGCCGCCAAGCGCAAGATTGTGTATAAGACAGTTGACGACCTGGTGAAGAACAGCGAAATCTACCGCATGATTGAAGACCGCATCAACCGATTGCAGAAGAATTTCGCAAGTTTCGAGCAGGTGAAAAAATTCACGCTCCTCGCCCATGAATTTACGATGGAGAGCGGCGAACTCACCAACACCCTCAAAATTCGCCGCAGCGTCATCAACAAGCTGTATAAGAAAGAGATAGAAGCAATGTATGTATAACCAAACAATAACGACAGAATGATTACACCCGACCAATTAAAAGAGACGATAGAGCGCAAGTTGGCGCTGAGGAGGTATCTTTGACATCGACAACAAGAAAATAGAACTTGAAGAAGAGGAATTGCGCACCCATGTGGCTGATTTCTGGAACGACCAGAAGGCCGCCGAGGCTCAAATGCGCAAAATCAAGCAGATAAGATTCTGGATTGAAGGCTACGAAGAGGTGGAGAAAATCGTTGAGGAACTCTCACTCGGTTTTGAATATGTGAAAGAAGAGATTATCACCGAGGAGGAACTCGACGCCATCTACGCCAAGGCTGTGGAGCTGATTGAGAACCTCGAACTCCGCAATATGCTCCGCCACGAAGAAGACAAGATGAGCGTGATGCTCAAAATCAATTCGGGCGCGGGGGGCACCGAGAGCCAGGACTGGGCTTCGATGCTCATGCGCATGTATCTGCGCTGGTGTGAGGCACATGGCTACAAGACAGCCATCGAGCACCTTATCGACGGCGACGAAGCCGGAATTAAATCGGTTACGATATCGGTGGAAGGCGATTTCGCCTACGGCTATCTCAAGAGCGAAAACGGAGTGCACCGCCTTGTGCGCGTGTCGCCCTACAACGCCCAGGGGAAACGCATGACTTCGTTTGCATCGGTGTTTGTTACACCGCTTGTCGATGACACCATCGAGGTGAAGGTCGATCCCGCCTGCGTGTCGTGGGACACATTCCGCAGCGGCGGTGCCGGCGGACAGAATGTGAACAAGGTGGAATCGGGTGTGCGCCTGCGCTACCAGTTCAAGGACCCATACACCGGCGAGGAAGAGGAAATCCTCATCGAAAACACCGAAACTCGCGACCAGCCTAAGAACAAAGAAAACGCTATGCGGCAGTTGCGGTCTATTCTCTACGACAAGGAGTTGCAGCACCGTCAAGCCGAGCAACGGAAAATCGAGGACAGCAAACTCAAGATTGAGTGGGGCTCGCAGATTCGCAGTTACGTTTTCGACGACCGTCGTGTGAAAGACCACCGCACCAATTATCAGACCAGCGACGTAGCCGGGGTGATGGATGGCAATCTCGATGCGTTTATCAAGGCTTACCTAATGGAATTTTCGGAATAATGGAACAGATAACAGTAGTGAAAGTGGGAGGCAAAATCCTGGAGGATGAGGCTACCTTGCAAGCCTTGCTCCGCGATTTTGCAGCCATCGAAGGGAAGAAAGTGCTCGTGCACGGCGGCGGACGCTCCGCCACCAAGATGGCGGCACGCCTCGGGGTGGAAACAACCATGATAGAGGGTCGGAGAGTAACCGACGACGCTATGCTCGACATCGTAACGATGGTGTATGGCGGGCTGGTGAACAAGCAAGTAGTGGCACGCCTCCAGGCTTGCGGAATCAACGCGCTCGGCGTTACCGGTGCCGACCTCAACCTCATCCACAGCCACAAGCGCCCTGTGGGGGCAGTGGATTATGGTTGGGTGGGCGATGTCGATGCCGCCGACAGCGATATGCTGGGCAACCTCATTGCGATGGGTGCAGTGCCGGTGGTGGCTCCCCTCACCCACGACGGAATGGGACACCTGCTCAACACGAATGCCGACTCGATGGCGGGCGCTGTGGCGACAGCCCTGGCGCGCCTCTTTGATGTGCGCTTGGTGTTCTGCTTCGAGAAGGAGGGGGTGCTGGAGCGCGAAGACGACGACAGCAGCGTTATCCCCATTATCAACTTGGAAAAATATGCCCGGCTCAAAGCCGATGGCGTGGTGAAAGATGGAATGATTCCAAAACTCGACAATTCTTTCGACACGCTGCACCGCGGTGTGAAAGAGGTGATTATCACCAAAGCCGCCAACCTCACCGACCTTGCCAAGGGCACTCATATAGTTTTATAACTCTTTATTCTTTCATCATAATGTCAAGAAGCGACAACGAACTCACCGGGGTGTCTCTCCTGGGCAACCAGAAGGTGAAATACCCCACCGACTATGCTCCCGAGATGCTCGAATCGTTCAAAAACAAGCATCCCGAGAACGAATATCTCGTTACTTTCCACTGCCCGGAATTTACGAGCCTCTGTCCCAAGACCGGACAGCCCGATTTCGGCACTATCATCATCAACTATATCCCGCGCGTGGAGATGGTGGAGAGCAAGAGCCTCAAACTCTATCTTTTCAGTTTCCGCAACCACGGCGACTTTCATGAAGACTGCGTGAACATAATCATGAAAGACCTCATCCGCCTGCTCGACCCTCGATATATCGAGGTGATTGGCGAATTTATGCCACGCGGCGGCATCTCTATCTTCCCATTTGCCAACTATGGCGACGCCGACCACCAAGATATGGTGCGCGAGAGGCTGCTCGCCAACTTCCGTAACCGCAAATAGCCATGGAAAAGAAAGACAGCGTTATAGTGCTTTCGGGAGGGATGGACTCGGTTACACTTCTCCACGACTACGCACAGAGGATAGCCCTCGCGGTTACATTCGACTATGGGAGCAACCACAACAAGCGCGAGGCTGTGTGGGCTAAATACCACTGCGACCTGCTCGGCATCGAGCATATAGTGATTCCGCTCGATTTCATGGCTCAATACTTCAAGAGTTCGCTTCTCGAGGGGGCTGATGCCATTCCCGAGGGGCACTATGCCGACGAGAATATGAAATCGACCGTGGTGCCTTTCCGCAACGGCATTATGCTCGCCATTGCCTGCGGTCTCGCCGAGAGCCGCAACCTGCAACAGGTGATGATTGCCAACCACTTTGGCGACCACGCCATCTACCCCGACTGCCGCGCCTCGTTTGTCGAGGCGATGGGCGAGGCGATGAGCGCCGGCACCTATTGCAATGTGCAGATTTTTGCCCCCTACACCAATATCAGCAAGGGGGATATCGCCCGCCGCGGCAACGCGCTCGGCATCGACTACTCCACCACATATTCTTGCTACAAGGGTGGCGAGAAGCATTGCGGCAAGTGCGGCACATGCGTCGAGCGAAAAGAAGCGATGCGCGATGCCGGAATCGACGACACTACCGAATATGAATTTTGACGCTCCAACCTATGTATTACATCAAGAAAACTATCGAAATAGCGGCGTGCCATCGCCTATCGCTCAGCTACCCCAGCAAATGCACGCAACTCCACGGCCACAACTGGCTCATCACCATCTACTGCAAGGCTGAGACGCTCAACCCCGACGGCATGGTGATTGATTTCACCCATGTGAAGGAGATGATAAAGCAACGTCTCGACCATGCCAACCTCAACGAGGTGTTTACTTTCAACCCCACCGCCGAAAACATCGCCCGCTGGGTGGTTGACAGCATCGACACTTGCTATCGTGCCGATGTGCAAGAGAGCGAAAACAACATTGCATCTTATGAGGAAGATTAACGAGATTTTCTACTCGCTCCAGGGTGAAGGGCGCAACACCGGCATGGCGGCGGTGTTTGTGCGCTTCTCGGGGTGCAACTTGCGGTGCAGCTTCTGCGACACCGACCACGAGAGCGGCTTGATGATGAGCGACGAGCAGATTGTGGCAGAGGTGAAGAAATATCCACAAGCCGCCATCATCGTGCTCACCGGCGGAGAGCCTTCGCTCTTTATCGACTACGATTTCGTGGCTCTATTGAAGAAAGAAACCGGCATGAAAATAGCCATCGAGACCAACGGCACTCACCCACTCCCCGACAATCTCGACTGGGTTACCCTCTCGCCCAAAACCGGATTCCCGGGAGCCGACGCGGCACCGGTGGTTGTGAAAAAATGCAACGAACTCAAAGTGGTGTATATGGGGCAGCCGCTCTCGCCTTACACCAAGGAATATGAAGCGGAATTTTACTACCTGCAACCCTGCGATACTTCGAGTGTGCAGCAAAACCGCTCCAATATTCTTGCCACCATCGAGGCTGTGAAAAACAATCCCCAATGGATTCTTTCACTCCAAACCCATAAATTTGTGGGCATCCGCTAAGCGGGGGCTACAAGCGTAGTTTTCGAGTGATGTTGCCTGCACGCAGGATGTAAACACCCGGCGCAGAGTTGACATTGAGTGTGCATGGTCCGATGGCTGTGCCCACAAGCATCCCGCTCATGCTGAAAAGCTCCACCTTGGTGTTGTCGTTGATGCCGCTCACAGTGATTTCGCCACCGGCAACCGCCACTTGCAGCAACTCGGCATCGGTGGGCACAACACCGCTCTCGTCCCATTCCACGATATTCTGAAACTCACGCCACATCGGTGCGTTGCGATATGCCTCCAGCGACCCTTTGGGCACATACACCACCGGTGTTATAAAATCGGTGAATTCTTTCATTTCAACGCTATTAGGCAACGCTCCCGCCTCGCTCGGATGTAGTTTATTACTTCCATAGCGGTCTTTATAATGTCTCAAGAATGGAGCAGTTGAGCAATGTAGTTTTATTGTCTTTAATTTCTTTGGATAAATGAAAACATTAATTTTCTTGACATGCTCCCCTATCTCCACGTTCTCATAATCAAAAACAGCAAAATTATAAAGCATCTGCTCATAAGGGTAAAATATTCTGACATAGTTGTTTTTTTCATAGATTTCCCTTATGTAGCTGTAATCATGCACGCATAAAGAACGACCAATATACAGGTTCTCGCCATAATAGTAGCCATACATAGGAGCATTACTATTTTGAGTGAATCCACACATTGTTATATCAATAGAATCTACCGGTGTTTGCTCTGTAGGGTCGGCAAACCGGAGATTCTTGACAAATCCGTGATCCCAAACCAAATAATTTGGTGTTCCATTTTTATCAGCCCAACCTCCTCTATTATTATATCTTTGCATCCTTAAATTCAAGGTTGTGAGTGTGCTTGGATAGGTCAGCGACTGTAACGATGTGGACAATGCCCAGAAAAGGCCGCCAGGCTGGTCGATTACAACTTTTACTCCTTCAGGAATACTCACATCTTCCCTGCCGGGATGATGATACAATGTATCCATATTATGAGAATACAATGCCCCATCATGGAATGTGTAATAAGGATTCTCGGGACTTATATCAAAGCCCTCGAATGCATCTTCCCACACAAGGTATCCTTGTAGCACTTTTGCAGTTTTGGGGATGTATAGTGTTGTAAGCGCATCCAATTTGAACTCCGGATTACCAAAGAATACAGGATATTCACCATCACCATAATTTTGATTAAAATAACTCGACGCTCCAATATATGTAATTTGAGGATTATTGCTGAAATCTACCATCTTTAATCGAGGCAAATTCTGCATATATAATTCCGTGCATTGTGCATTAAGTTTTACCGACTCAAGTTCCGACATGCCGTCTATTTCAACTATCTTACTATTGTCGGGAATGGTAAAAGATTTGACTTTGGTGTTTTTTAATAAATTTCCAAAATTATCTTTCCCCAACAATGTTACTCTACTCGGGAAATTGATGATTTCCAAGCCTGATTTCCAAAATACATTATAGCAAAAGTTAATTTCATCACCGAGAAAAACCGCCTCCTTAAGATTCTCACATTCCTTAAAACATCCGTCCTGAAGAGTAGTAATACTTTTAGGAATTATAACTTTCTCTACAAATTTATTTTTGTTGAATGAGGCGACCTCAGTTACAGTGAACGATTGCCCTTCATATTCAACAGAACCGGGAATCTCAATAACAGATTTTTCAAGTGTGGAACTGCAATAAATATATGCCGTATAATCACCATTCAATTTGTATATATAATCACCAATGTGTACATTGGAAATAGGATAACCAAAGATATATTGGGAATAAACAAAAATGGTAAATACCAATGCGATTAACTTTTTCATAATTCTATTGATTAATTAAACAATTTGCAGATATGGGGAATTTTGGCAATCTAATAAACTAATCATGTCGTCTTCCCTATATGTTTATGCAAATATAACACATAAAAAAAGAAAAGTCAATAGCCGGAGAAAAAAATTAAAAAAAAAAGAAAAAAAGAACATAAAATAAGTCATTTAGAACAAAAAATCCGGCTGGAGCACTGCGCCTGGGGTATGGTGATCTGCAACCTCCCGAGGTGAGAGATATGCACGCCTATACCATGCGCTGATTCTTGCCATTTTGGATGAAGCGGAGAGAGCGGACGGTGGCTCGTGTGCTGCGTGTTGATGAAAATTGGGCTTGCTTGGTGCGGCGGCTCCGGGGGCAAGGGGATTCAAGGTGCGTGTGCTCCGATGGCGGAGCTTGCGCTGCGTGAGCAGCGGGGGTGTTTTAGATAGGGCCAAT
>SFER01000080.1 GCA_004557195.1 Bacteroidales bacterium
TTACAAGCAAAATCAAAGCAAGAATACAAAAAATACACATAAAACAGGCTGAACTCGATGCAATGGAGTTCAGCCTTGTTTGATACTTCAAGTGAAACGCTTGTTAGATTTCGGGGGAAATGTACTTGAACAGCAGATTGCGCCATTTAAGATAGCCCACACCCATGAGGTGGTAGCCATCGTTGGTGTAAATGGGTGCGAGTTGGTTCTTCTTCGCCAGTTGCGGGAAAAGGTCTATCCATGCCACACCATATTTGCCGGCAAGTTTCTTTAATTTGGCATTGATTTCACGAATCTGCTTCTCTTTTCCGGCGAATGCCTCGTAGCCTTTGTAGGTAGAATTAATTGGAGAAAGTCCTACGAGCACCACCTTGCTGTCGGGAGAATAAGTCCTAACCGCATCAAGGCTTTTGCGCACCGAAGCAAGGATATCAGCCTCGTTAATATCGCCTTTGAGTCCGCTATACTCGGCTGTGATTACGATTTGAGCCGGTTTTGCCTTTGCCACCTGTTCCACGAGTGCAGGAAGGGTTGCACAATTGTCTCCATTGGTGCGTTTTTTCACCTTTGAGTTCTCAAGCAGTTCAAACCATTCACATCCCGATACAAGAGAGCCGCCCACAATGACAATATCACCGGGATTTATCGAGTAGAGGGGCTCGCTCACTAATCCGATATGGGGTGCAAGAACCTCAGCCCAAGCCTTGTAGCCCGAGGTGTTGAGATGCAATCCGTCGGCGGTAAATTCGCGTCGCAAATTGCCTTCCTCGTCAACGAGTGCCGGAACCACATCGATGTAGGTGATTCCCTTCTTCGCAGCCATTTCCACAAGGATACGATTCAGGTCGATTTGCACCTGTTCCGTTCCTATCAGGTTGCGATATCGCTTAAAACTGTTGTTAAAAGGGAATACACTTTGAAGATACAACTTTGTGGATGGCGATTTTGCCATGATATAGTCGCACAATTTCCCGATTGCCGAGGCTATACTGTCTGCCGAGAGGTGATGCGAAATATCATTCACTCCACCCAGGAGAAAGAGTTTCTTGGGATGCCCCGCGATATACGGGTCCACGCGGTCGTACATTCCCTGGATTATGTCGGATATGATTCCACGGTTTTTGATATTAGGCAAGTTAAAAATCTCGTGCCAGTCACCACCGTTGGTGATGCTGTTCCCGAGCATGACAATATCAGCACTATGGTGATTATTGATTTTCGCGATAAGCATCCACTGCTTTCTTCACCGAGCCGTGGAGAAGAAGCAATGAGCGTGCATCATCGTAGCGAAGTCCGAGTTCCTCTACAATCATGCGAGTGCCGCGGTCAACGAGTTTGGCATTAGAGAGTTGCATATTCACCATCTTGTTGCCTTTCACACGTCCGAGTTGAATCATGGTGGTGGTGGTAATCATGTTGCAAATCATCTTTTGTCCTGTACCCGATTTCATGCGCGAACTACCTGTTACATATTCGGGGCCCACAATCATTTCGATGGCTATTTCGGCAGCCTCCGAGATTGGTGCGTCGGGATTTGATGTGATAGCGGCGGTGAGACAGCCATATTCACGAGCTGCCTTGAGCGCTCCGATTACATAGGGTGTTGTGCCCGATGCTGCGATTCCGATAACGGTATCCTTCGGGGTAATGTTGTGAATTTGAAGATCTTTCCAGCCTTGGTTGGTGTCGTCTTCGGCATTTTCAACAGGGTTGCGCAAAGCGGTATCGCCACCGGCAATAAGTCCGATTACCCATGTTGGTTCCATACCGAATGTGGGAGGGATTTCTGAAGCGTCGAGAACACCGAGGCGGCCCGATGTGCCGGCTCCCATATAGAAGATGCGTCCACCCTTCTTCATGCGTGGCACGATCTGCGATACGAGTTTTTCGATTTGAGGTATAGCCTTTTCTACGGCATCTGCCACCTTGTGGTCCTCGCGGTTGATATCGGTGAGAATTTCAAGCACCGATTTCTTTTCCAAATCGTTGTACAACGAAGGTTGTTCGCTAATTTTTACAAAAGCCATAATACTAATTTATTTAGAGTGATACAATATTAAGCCTTCCATAGGGCTCTTGATGATGGTGCCGATTGTGCAATCGACCGAAGCGGCGGCTTCTTCGAGCACCGAGCGATAATACATTGCTATAGAGCCTACAAAATTGACTTTGAGTGATTTATAATTCTTATAATTGGTGATATTTCTCACAAAGAATGCCTTGAATGCGTTGAGCACAAGACGGTGAACAGCCGGCTCTTCGATGTTTTTGGCAAGGAAGGGCGAGAGGGATGCGAGGAATCGGTTGGCAAACGGCTCGCGATACACTCGACGGATTATCTCGAGACGGTCGAGGTCGTATTCTTTGAGGAATTTCTCGCAAAGTGGCTCCGGAAGCTGTTTTTTGAGCACATCGCCCACGAGCAACTTGCCAAGCACTGCCCCACTACCCTCATCGCCGAGGATATAGCCGAGCGGCGATACATTGTCCACAATCTCTTTGCCATCATAATAGCACGAATTGGAGCCTGTACCAAGAATACAAGCAATTCCCGGTTCGTTTCCGCACAAAGCGCGTGCCGAAGCGAGCAAATCGGAATGAACCTCGATTGTTTTTGCCGGGATGTGAGCACGGATTGCTCCTCTCACATTGGAACAGATATCCTCGGCAAGACAACCCGCGCCATAGTAATATACTTCATCGATATCGAAATCTTTCACATGTGGGAGTAGTTCGTTTTCGATGTTGTTGCTCATTTCTTCTTGGGTCATCATCAGAGCGTTCATTCCGCAAGTGAAGATTCGAGCCTTGACCTCTTTTCCATTTAGCACACACCAGTCTATTTTGGTGGAGCCACAGTCTGCAATTAAAATCATATCTTTATATAAATTTTCTTTTTGTACAAAATATATCCAATACTCCAGTTGATTGCTATAAATATTAACGCGTATAATAGTGATGCAAAAGTTTTGTCTTCGATAAATGAGCCGAGGAATTCTCGATAGATGAGCGAATGTATCGAGATATCACAGATAGAAATGGTGCCGAAGAGAATGCTCAACACTCCGCCGAGAACATACATGAACAGCGGGTTGATGCCAAACGATTCAAAGAATCTACACCACTCTTTGTGGCCGCGAATGTCAATTATCCAAATGAGGAGTGCCAGCAAGGTTGAGGCGAGACCACATGTGGTGAGCACAAATGTAGGCGACCATATTTTTTTGTTGATTGGAAGTCCGTAACTCAAAAGGAATCCTGCGAATGTGAGGATTGCTCCCACGATAAACAGGCGCTCGATGCGCTGGTGGTTGTCCTTCACTGTCATCACAAAGGTTGCCACCCAGAATCCGAGAAGCACGTGGGCAATGGCAGGAAGGGTGCTTAGGATGCCTTCGGGGTCGAATGCGATGCGCACTCCGTCGATTGAATCGTGATACATGTGGCTGTCGCCGAGCACTGCCAAATCCACTCGCGCAATTATGCTCTGTTCCGAGAATTCATAGCCGTTGCCCAAAATGAGTATGGCTGAATAGGCAACCAAGATAAGTGCTATTATCCACGGAATGAAACGATGCTTCACAAAGATGGCTACAAAAGCGACTGCACAATAGCATAGTGCCAAACGGGGCATGACTCCGAGGATGCGAAGTGTGTCGAAGCTGTTGGCGGCTGCGAGAATCTGCCCGCCGAGCGAGAGCGATGCCACTTCCTCGGGTGGATTGGCGAGTGTGCGGCAGAATTTGCCAAACCACGCTATCGCGAGTCCGATTGCAAAAATCACTATGGTGCGGCGCACGATTTTCCACACGAGTTGTCCCGATGGGGTGAAGTCCGATTTACGCAACGAGATGAATGTGGAGATTCCCATTATGAACATAAAGAATGGAAACACCAAATCAGTGGGTGTAAGCCCGTTCCACGAGGCGTGGGCAAGCGGAGCATAAATATTACCCCATGAACCGGGATTGTTCACAAGAATCATTCCCGCTATGGTAATACCTCGAAGTATGTCGAGGGCAAGGATGCGATTTGATTGTTTTGTGGGTTGCATTTGTTTCTATTTTTTAGGTGTTGTACATTCGTCAACAAGATATACAATTGATTGATACGGGATGCCCGAATGGGTTGTTAATCCCACTTCGCATGTGCGGCTGTTGGAGAATCCGCGTTTCACTCCGGCTGCCTCGATTTGACCGCGAAGTTTGCGCAATGCGTAGGCGTTCACTTCGGGATGGGTGAATCCTTTGTCTCCGGCGAAGCCACAGCATCCTACTCCTTCCGGCACCACTACATTGATTGAACAAAGGCGAGCAAGTTTTATCATCTTGTCGGCAATGCCCATGTGGCGCGATGAGCAAGTAACGTGTACTGCAACCGGTTCGCTTGTGGGATGGAAATCGAGACGGTCGATTAGGAAATCATAGATAAACTCAACAGGCTCGTAGAGTTTCAGTGTCTTCATCACCTTGCGCATTCGGTGCAAGCACGGACTTTGGTCGCAGAGCACCGGATATTCGCCATTATTGGAAGCGACAAGAAGTGCTGCCTCGAGTTCCGCCGATTTGCGGTCGGCAATGTCGGGCATTCCTTTGCTTTCCCATATTGTTCCACAGCAATAATCTTTCATATTCATGGGGAATATCACCTCATATCCCGCCTTGTTGAGGAACTGCACCATCTTATCCACAAGTGAGTCTTTGACAGGCGAATTGTTGGAGATGCCCATGGTTTGATTGATACAACTCGGGAAATACACCACTTTCAATGGCGAAGAGCCGCCGGGGATGAAATGGGGATATACCGGACGCGGGAGTGATGGTGTCCACAATGGAAGTCCCATCGAGTGGAGTGCCTTGCCAATCGAAGTTACAGCGCTGTCGCCGAGTACGGAATTGGCAAATGAGGCTACAGACAATGCCGGGCGAAGCGCCGACTTTATTGTCGAGAAGTTGCGGGCTGCAAAATCACCCACCTTGTATCCGAATGTACCCGGGCGAAGGGCTAACTCGCGGATTTCGTGCACAAGTTCGCCGGTGTTTATCTTCATCGGGCAGGATGTGCTACACAATCCGTCGCCGGCGCAGGTCTCATTGCCGAAATATTTGAATTGGCGTTCGAGCGAGGCGAGGCGAGCCGGGTCTTCGCCGGTTTTGCGAAGGCGTGCCATCTCGCGCACTATCACGATGCGCTGTCGAGAAGATAGTGTGAGTCCGCATGTGAGGCAATTCACCTCGCAGAATCCACACTCTATACATTTGTCGATTTGCTCGCTTGCAAGTGGCAGCGGCTTGAATCCTTTGATGAAACATTCGGGGTCGTCATTGAAAATCACTCCCGGATTGAGGAGGTTGTCGGGGTCGAAAAGGTGTTTCACCTCTTTCATAACGCCGAATGCTTTTTCGCCCCATTCTTTTGCCACAAATGGAGCCATGTTGCGACCGGTGCCATGCTCGGCTTTAAGCGAGCCGTCATATTTATCCACAACGAGATGCTCCACTTCCTCCATGAGATGGCGGTAGCGGTCAACCTCGGCTTGTGTGTCGAAACTTTGTGCTATGATGAAGTGGTAATTCCCCTCGAGTGCGTGTCCGTAGATGCAAGCATCGGGATAGCCATGTTTCTGGAGCATGTTCACCATATCCACTGTGGCTTCGGGAAGGTCCT
Organism: Bacteroidales bacterium; assembly: GCA_004557195.1. GTDB lineage: Bacteria > Bacteroidota > Bacteroidia > Bacteroidales > Muribaculaceae > W0P31-042. The sequence continues at coordinate 5,668 of SFER01000080.1, forward strand.
CGATGTGGAATGCAATATCCTCGATGAGCACGGTTGTGCCGGGCTTGCGTGTTCCGCCCACCGACGGGAAGATTCCGGAGCGAATTGACCAATATTTGGAGTATTCCTCGGGGATGTCGGTGAATCGTGCAGGCACATGGAGACGATATTTCTCCACAATCTTGGTGATTTGGTCGATATTTGCCTGCAGTTCCTCTTTGGTGTCTGCTTTTGTCTCGGTGAGCACTGCGGTGAGTCCTTCGCCGGTGGTGTCGTTCACCGACGAGAGCGATTTGGCATCGAGCAGTTCGGCACTATGAACAGGAGCCTTCTTAAACTCTACTACAGCCTGGCAAGCCTCTTTCATATCCTCGAAATAGAGCATTGCGCTTGCCGAGTGGGGATAGGCGTGCTCGGTTGCCATGGTCATTTCGGAAACGAAAGCGAGTGTGCCTTCCGACCCCACCATAAGGTGTGCGATGATGTCAAACGGGTCGGTGAATCTCACGAATGGCAGGATATTGAGTCCTGTTACATTCTTGATGGCATATTTATAATTGATTCGTTCAACGAGGTCTTTGTCGGCAAGGACGCGGTCGCGGATTTCCTCGATTTTTGCGATGAAATCGGGATGCGATTTCTTAAACTCTTCGCGGCTTTGCTGATTTCCGGTGTCGAGCACAGTGCCATCAACAAACACGATACGAAGCGACAAGAGTTCGCGGTCGCTGTTGGCGTGTGTGCCACAGTTCATTCCGCTCGCATTGTTGGCAAGAATACCACCCACCATCGCGCTGTTCTTGGAAGCGGGGTCGGGAGCAAATATTCTGCCGTAAGGCTTCAGAATTTCATTCACTCTCGAACCTATGATTCCCGGCTGCATTGTTATCGAACGTGCATCGGGAGCCACTTGGTATTTTTCCCAATTTTTGCCTGCCACAATGAGGATGGAGTCGCTCACCGCCTGTCCCGACAGCGATGTGCCTGCCGCGCGGAAGGTTACCGGCAGATGAAGTTTTGATGCGAGAGCAAGTAGCCTTGCCACTTCGCTTTCATCTTTCGAGCGAACTACAATCTTCGGTATCAATCTATAAAATCCGGCATCTGTTCCCCATGCGAGGCATCGCAGGTCGTCGGTGTATATGCGCTCCCTCGGTATAAAAGTAGCGGCTTGGTCGAGAAATGACTTATAATTCTGATTCATACAACTTTAATACTAATATATGTAGTATTTCGATGACAGACGCTTGAAGGCATCCACATCTTTATTCCAATATTCAATTATGTCTTCCACACGGTGACGTTTTGAGAACTCCTCGCGGATAAAATTGGAGCCGCTCACTTTGTCAAACATATTATAGCGTTTCTGATTTGCGTGGTCAAATGTCTTGTGCTCGGGATAGAGGCGCGCCATCTCTTGCATCACATAGAACTGCACAAGTGAGAGGTTTGCCGCATCTTTATCGGTGATATAGATTTGAACACCTTGAAGATTCACACCTTTGCCCACCGAGTAGAAGGGCTTTACATGGATGGGTCGGAATCTCAATCCCGGCAGATGAAGGTCGTTCATCGCCTTGGAGAGCTCTTCCGCTTTAATCCATTCTGCGGCAATCATCTGGAACGGCAATGTGTAGCCGACACCGATGTTTACATATCCGAGTTCGCCAAGGATACCTGTTGCCGGATAGTAGAGCGAAGAACCCGCTTGCGGAACGTGGGGCGAAGGGAGCACCCACGGCATTCCGGTCTGCTCGAATGTCATATCACGAGTCCAACCTTTCATAGGGATTACAGTGAGACGGCATTTCTTCCCGCCGGGGAGCATGCCTTCTTCGTTGAGTAGCATTGCAAGTTCGCCGGGTGTCAGTCCGTAAAGATACGGGATTTTGAATTTGCTCACAAACGAAATCCATTCATCTTCTACAAGACAACCCTCAACTTTCGTTCCACTCACGGGATTGGGGCGATCGAGCACCATAAATTCTACATTATTCTCGGCGCAAGCCTCCATTGCCACGCCCATAGTGCTGATGAAGGTGTAGGAACGGCATCCGTTGTCCTGAATGTCGTAGATGAGCACATCAATATCTTTGAGCATCTCTTTGGTGGGCTTATAGGTTTTGCCATAAAGAGAATACACTTTTACACCTGTCGCTGCATCGACCGAGTTCCCTACAGAGTCTCCGGCATGAACATCGCCGCGCACTCCATGTTCGGGACCGAAAAGTGCCACAAGGTTCACTCCGGCAGCCTCGTGAAGTATGTCAACAGTCGATTTCAAGTTGTTGTCAACACCGGTGGGATTGGTGATAAGTCCCACGCGCTTGCCGTTGAGTTGCGCAAATCCGCTGTCGCGCAATGTCTCAATACCAGGCTTTGTTACCGCTGCCGCGATGAGGGCTGTCAAAGCCACTGCTATGGATAGAATTGTTCTTTTCATTTCGTTTTCTTTTACTTGGTTCCGTAATTCGGGTCGATTTTCCTATCAACCATATATGTGATGAAGATAGTGGCGGCACAGCAGGCGATTACCATCCAGAAGAATGCGCTGTAGCCGATTACTTCTTGAATGTAACCTGCACACATACCGGGAATCATCATGCTCAAAGCCATGAAAGCGGTGCAGATTGCATAGTGTGATGTCTTGAACTCACCTTCCGAGAAGTATATCATGTAGAGCATATAGGCTGTGAATCCAAAACCATAACCGAATTGCTCGATTGCGATTGCAATGCTGATTGAAACGAGGTCGGTGGGCAAGAAATCTGCGAGATATACAAATGTGAGGCACGGCAATGTCATGCACGCTGCCATCCACCATAACGATTTTTTCAAACCCACTTTCGATGCAAACACACCTCCGAGAATACCTCCGATTGTGAGGAATAACACTCCGATTGTGCCATAAACGAGTCCCACGTTCTCGGTGGAGAGTCCAAGTCCGCCTTTATCAGGGCTTGCAACGAGGAAAGGCACACACATCTTGATGAGGAATGCCTCGGGAAGACGATAAAGCAACATGAAGAGGATTGCAAGGATGAGTCCGGGCTTGCGGAAATAGGTTACAAATGTGCGAATAAATTCCTTCACAATTTCACCGGCAGTTGTTGCCTTTCCTTCTACCGGAGCCTCATTTTCGGGACGAGGGATGAAGAATGTGTGGTATAATGTTACTGCCGCAAAGAGCACTGCCGTTACTAGCAATGTGATTTGCCACGACAATGGGATATTTCCGGTTTTGGTCTCAACAACACCGGCAATATACACGAGCACACCTTGTCCGAAAATCGATGAAAGACGATAGAATGTGCTTCGGATACCCACAAATGCCGCTTGACTCTTTTGCGTCAAGGCTATCATATAGAATCCGTCGGCTGCGATGTCGTGTGTAGCCGAGGCAAATGCTGTAATGGCAAATAGTAACAGGGTGATTGTAAACACGCTCACTGGTGTTTGACCCGATGCGATTGTCTCTGCCGACGGGTAAGGAATTGTGAGTGTGAGAAGGATAAAGGCGGCGGTCATAACCATCTGCATAGCTATTGTCCACCAGCGTTTTGTCTTGATGATATCTACAAACGGGCTCCAGAATGGCTTGATTGCCCACGGCAGATAAAGAAGACTTGTGAATAATGCCATTTGTCCATTGGGAACACCCATTTTTGTGAGCATCATCACCGAAATGTTATTCACGAGAAAATATGGGATACCTTGTGCAAAATACAAGGTGGGCACCCACACCCAAGGAGAGATATTTTTAAGTTTGTCCATAGCGTTTTTTAATAAAGTGTTGAGATATTAGCGTCGATAAAATAATGTAGCAAAATTTCTTTGTAGTTATAGCCTTTGGCTCCCATTACGGCTGCACCAATCTGGCACAATCCCACTCCATGGCCCCATCCGGCTCCGGTGAGCACAAATTTCTGAGGCACTCCGGCGGCATTCACATCTTGTTTGTCAACGATGAAAGCCGAGCTATAAAGGTGGGATGGCGAAAGAGTGCGGCGTATCTCGAGCTCTTTGCCTATTGTGAGTTGTTTCTTTGTGCCCACAATCTTCATGCGTACAAGGCGACCCGATTTTCCGCGTTCCACCGGAACAAGGTCAAGAATTTCGCCATAGTCGATGCCCGAACGATTCTTGATGAGCGCGGAGAGTTCTTCTTGCGAATACTCCACCTTCCAGCGATAGAAATCGGCTGTCTCCTGGTCGTAGTTGTTCAGCACTTGCGACAAGATTTCAGCATCGGTAGTGTTGCAGAATGCCTGCGGGGATGAAAGTATCCATTCTTTGGCATTCTCTTCGACAGTGAGGTCGGGGAAATCGAGCGGGTGCTCGGAGTCGCGGCGTGCCACAAGATAGGGATAATGCACAGGCTCCCAGCAATTCTCAAATTCCTCATACACTCCGCCGCAGCATTTCGAGAAGCGGGCGTCGCACAACTTGCCGTCGTAGGTGAGCACCTGACCCCAGGTTGCCTTTATTGCCTCGCGAACGGTTTGTGTCGATGCGCGGGTGATACCTTGGTAGCGTTGGCAATGGTCGTCGGCACACACGTCGAAATTCACGTGGTCCTCTCTGTCATACCATTTTACGAGTTCATTCTCATCTTGGTGACAAGCGCAGTAATGCGTATTCTCCTTTATTATATTCTTGTTCTTCTCTATTTGAGCAAGAAGCCAACTGCGAGATATTACTGCATGCGCTTTGAGGAGCTCGAGTGATGCGGTGGCGCTCATTTCCGAGGAAATTACACTAAGCAGATATTCCTCTACCGACAGCACATTGATGGCGGTAACGCGGTCGTTCTCCACTATGAGACTCAACGCTCCGCGGAATTTCTGGTTCTCTTTGCGCTCCCAGTGGAAATTCACACCTATTGTTACATCTTTCAACTCAAAGCAGTCGTTTTCTTCGTCGGAG
>SFER01000081.1 GCA_004557195.1 Bacteroidales bacterium
CTCTATTTTCAGGCTCATCTTTTTCATACATTTCAAATCTAATTGTCTTCTCATCTCCTGACACTCTTGAGATTATGTAAGGAACACCGATTTTACCATTGAATACCTTGGAAAACCGCAAATCGAATTTTGTGGGTTGTTTTTGTGGAAAATATACAACTGTTTCATCAACATATTTTTGATACCCTTTTGCCGAAGGATAGTGTTTAATTCCAAACTCGCCAAAATAGGCTTGTGGGTGTTCTCCGGCACACATAATCATACTAACCAAAGTTAATGTCAACGCAATAATGTATTTCTTCATATCAAATGATTTGATGTTTCTAATTTGTGAAAACAAAGTTACAAATAATAAAACTCTATACCAATTTTTTTATGCGAAATTATTTCTATTCATTATTAGATTTTTAGTTACTCTATGTTGGTAGAATCTCCATAACTCATGTGCTATTTCGTTTCATCGGATAATTCCGCTCGGCAAAGATACAACGCGAAACGTGGTTAAATTTGGTGAAAACGCGGGAAATGGCTTGAAATGCGTTTTTTTTGATGTCCGGGTGCTATCTTTGCATCGTGAAGGCGTCAGGTACGAAACAAATTTGCTCCGCCACGGCACTACGGCACAAAAAAAAGCACGCCTTGAGGGGCGTGCTATAGGGTGGATTGTTTTCCGTGATTATTCTGCCTTGCCGGCGCTGCCGAGAACGGCTTCGATTTTGTGTTTGTAGAGTTTCTCCATGTTGTCGCGGGCTGGACCGAGATATTTACGCGGGTCGAACTCTGCAGGTTTCTCAACAAAGATTTTGCGGATAGCGGCTGTCATTGCAAGACGGCTGTCTGAGTCGATGTTGATTTTGCATACTGCGCTCTTGGCTGCTTTGCGGAGTTCCTCTTCGGGGATACCGATTGCATCGGGAAGCTTGCCACCATATTTGTTGATAGTGTCAACTTCTTCTTGGGGAACTGAAGATGATCCGTGGAGCACGATGGGGAAGCCGGGAAGTTTCTCCATAACTGCGTCGAGCACGTCGAATGCCAATGGCGGTGGAACGAGGCGGCCTTCGGCGTTGCGTGTGCATTGCTCGGGAGTGAACTTGTAGGCACCGTGAGAAGTACCGATAGAGATGGCGAGGCTATCGCAACCTGTGCGAGTAGCGAAGTCGATTACCTCTTCGGGGTTGGTGTAGGTGTGGTGGTCGGAAGATACTTCGTCTTCTACACCTGCGAGTACACCAAGTTCGCCCTCAACTGTTACATCGTGTTGGTGAGCATATTCTACTACTTTCTTGGTGAGAGCTACGTTTTCCTCGTAGGGGAGGTGTGAGCCATCGATCATTACCGATGAGAAGCCTGAGTCAACGCAAGATTTGCAAAGTTCAAAACTGTCGCCGTGGTCGAGGTGAAGAACGATTTGCGGGTGTTCCCAACCGAGTTCTTTTGCGTATGCAACAGCGCCTTCTGCCATGTAGCGGAGGAGGGTAGCGTTGGCATAGTTGCGTGCACCCTTCGATACTTGGAGGATTACAGGCGATTTAGTGTCGGATGCTGCTTTGATGATTGCTTGCAACTGTTCCATGTTGTTGAAGTTGAAAGCCGGGATAGCATAACCGCCTTTGATTGCTTTGGCAAACATTTCGCGTGTGTTCACCAAGCCTAATTCTTTGTAACTTACCATAGTTAGAAATATTATTTGGTTATCAATTATTTTCCGATGCAAAGATAGTGATAATCGTGGAATTGAGCACAATGATTAAAGATTTTTTTCCACAAATTTTCAAAACAGGGGATTCCGAGAGCCGCGGCGGCGGGTTATTTCTCGGGAATCACCAGTTTTTGTCCTGTTTTTATCTTGGTGCCTTTGATGTTGTTGGCGCGTTGGATATCTTTTATGCTCACACCGGGATATTTTGCAGCGATTTTGCCGAGGCTCTCGCCTTTTTTCACGGTGTGGTAGCGGGGCTTTTTCTTTTTTGTGGTTTCTTTTTTCTTTTTCTTTGGCTCTTTTTTAGTGGTTGTGGTAGAGTCGGCTTTGCTGTGTACTTCTGCTCCCGATTCTGCCACTTCGCCGGTTGTCTCTGCCTTGCTGCGCGGCTTGGTGCTGGTGGTGTAGCGCACTATTTTGAGTGTCTTGCCTGCTTTCACCGAGTTTTTCTTGAGTCTGTTCCATTTTTTGAGTTGCGACACGGTTACACCATATTTCTTGGCGATTTTGCCGAGGCTTTCGCCTTTCTTCACTTTGTGATAGATTATTTTTTCGGTGGTTTCGGTCTCGTAGTCGTCGATTGATGCCGGAGTTGCCACGTCGCGTGGGGTGTAGATGTTGGCGTCGCGAGCGGCGATGCTGTCCTCGCTCATGATGTAACTGTAGATTTGCATCGCGGGGAGGGTGAGGGTGTAGGGGCGGATATTGCCTGGGATTACCTCCTTGCGATATTGCGGGTTGAGAGCACGGAGTTCATCCATAGGGATGTCGAGCACGTCGCTAATCTGCTTGAAGTGGATGCGCTTGTTCACCATCACGGTGTCGGTGATGAGCGGTTTCTTGGCGAGCGACGGGCTGAGGTTGTGATATTTGAAATAGTTCATCACATAGTTGGCGGCGATAAATCCGGGCACATATCCGCGTGTCTCGCGCGGGAGGAAGGGGTAGATTTCCCAGAAATCTTTTTTGCCTCCACCGGCACGGCTTATAGCCTTGTTGACATTGGTGGGACCGCAGTTGTAGGCGGCTATTGCGAGCGACCAGTCTCCGAAGATGCGATGTAGTTTTTTGAGGAATTTAGCTGCTTTTTCGGATGAGCGATATGGGTCGCGGCGTTCATCCACGAGGGAGTTCACTTCGAGCCCTTCGTCGCGCGCGGTGCGAATCATGAATTGCCACAGCCCGGCTGCGCCGGCCTTCGACACTGCGTTGGGGTCGAGAGCCGATTCCACAACGGCAAGGTATTTGAGCTCGAGCGGAAGTCCTTCTTTCTCGAGTGCTTGCTCGAGAATAGGGAGGTAGTACATGCTGAGCCCGAGAATTACTTCCACCTTGGAGCGGATGCGGGTGGTGTAAAACTCGATGTGGTTGCGCACCACTTGGTTGTATGGCATTTCAATTATCGTGGGGAGTGCCTGGAGGCGTTTGATATATTCCTCGTCGCTCACAGTGCCGTTGGAGCGTTGTTCCACATCGGCATCGAGCACAATGTAGTTTTGAATATACCAGTTTTGCATCATTTCGTGTGTGTCGCCGAAGTAACTTTCGGGATAGACAATCGCGCTGTCGGAGATGTTTTCCTTGATTGAAAGAATCGAGGGCCCGGCAAACGATGTTATCGACACTGTGGCTGCCAACAATGTGGAGAGTATTATCTTTTTCATATAATTCGTTATATATTATGGTGTTAGTGTTGTTTGTTCTAAAAATTCAGCGACCACTGCACTCCAAACGAGGGGCGTGACGAGTGGTCGGTGGGTGCTATTATCTGCGGCGACACGTTCATCGACAGGTCGGACGACACGTCGAATTGTGCCAGCGAGGCATCGACGTAGGCATCGACCATGCAGAGCAGGTACATCCCCACCATGCAGATTATCGAGAGGTCGCGGTTGCGCCGATAGAAGTCTTTTTTCGCTTTGAATGTCTTTTCGAGCCATGCTTTGTCGAGCGAATTGACATCCACCGTCGAGTGGAAAAATTCCTTGTAGGAATTGGTGTTGGGGTCGTTGTCGGTGAGGTCGCGGTAGCCGCGGGTGTAGTCGCCGAGCATACGGTTGTTCCAGTTGAGGGCGTAGGTGATGCCGAGGAATCCTCCTACGACTATCGGGAGTTTCCAATAGCGACGGTTGTAGGCTTGTCCCAATCCGGGGAATAGTGCAGAGAGCCACACCGCGCGTGATGGATTGGGCACGAACCTCATTCGCGGCTCCATAGCGGCGGTGTCGATAGCCACCGAGTCGGCTGCGAGCATCAGGCGGTGCATCTCTATCGAGTCGGCGGCTGCCTCTTCGTCGGTGATTTCCACGCGGCGGTTGAGGAGAGTCTCCGGGCTCTCCTCCGGGGCAGGGGTGGCAATGGTGTCGGCAGGCTCGGCGCCTTGTGCCGTTAATACACACATGAGGCTGAGCATAAAAGCCATGCTCAACCTTAAAAATGTGTAGTATGTCGAATATCTCTTCATTAATCGGTTGTATAACAATAAGTTATGGTGGGGAACGGCGCAATTTTCGCCCCACACCTCCGTTAAAGAGACACTACTCGCTCTCTTTTAACTTGTCAAAGATACAAATTAATTTCTCAAGTTCCGCCTCATTGTCGAAAGGAAAAGTTATTTTTCCTTTACCCGAGGGGGAGCAAGAAAATTGCACTTTGGTCTTGAATGCTTGCGAAAGATGTTTTTTGAGCATGTCGTAGTCGCTGTTTTTCAGGCGTTTAGGAGCCACAGTGGGATTGTCGCCTTTTTCTTCGGCTTCTTGCCACTGCTTGACAAGCGCCTCAACTTGCCTCACCGATAAACCTTTTTTAATAATCTCATTATAAAGTTTTAACTGTAATGAAGGTTTGTCGAGCGAGAGGAGGGCACGGGCGTGTCCCATGTCCACAATCTTGTCGCGAAGTCCGAGTTGCACCTCGGCAGGGAGGCGGATAAGGCGAAGAAAATTGGCAATCGTTGCGCGCTTTTTGCCGATGCGTTCGCTTAGTCGCTCCTGAGTGAGGTGGTATTGCTCGATGAGCTTCTTGAAGGTGAGAGCTATTTCGATGGCGTTGAGGTCCTCGCGTTGGATGTTCTCGATGAGCGCCATCTCGGTGAGTTCGCTGTCGTTGGCGGTGCGGATATAAGCCGGCACAGTGTGCAGTCCCGCCATTTTGGCGGCGCGGTAGCGGCGTTCGCCCGAGATAATCTGGTAGGCGTTGTCGCCCACGCTGCGCAGTGTGAGCGGCTGGATAATTCCGAGTTCGCGAATCGACGAAGCGAGTTCCTCGAGAGCTTCCTCCGAGAATGTGGTGCGCGGCTGTTCGGGATTGGGCGAAATCTGCGAGATTTCAATCTCGTTGATAGCCGACGAGCCATTGGTTTGTATGTCATCCATTGAGATTAGCGAGTCGAGTCCGCGTCCCAATGCGCTTTTGTATTTTGTCATAACCCTATTATATAATATATGTGTTACACATTAGATATTCGGTGCGTTGTTCGCCGGCTCAATGCTTGCGCGAGTTCTTCTTGATAACCTCCTTGGCGAGCTGCACATGGCTCTGCGCGCCGCGGCTCTCGGGGTCGTAGAGAATCGCGGGAAGTCCGTGGCTTGGAGCCTCGCTCAACTTGATGTTGCGCGGAATCACCGTGTTGAACACCATGTCGCCGAAGTGGGTTTTCAACTCCTCGTAGATTTGGTTGGCGAGACGCAGGCGCGCGTCGTACATTGTGAGCAAGAAACCCTCGATTTCGAGCGCCGGATTGAGTTTCGATTTGATAATGCGTATCGTGTTGAGCAATTTGCTGATTCCCTCGAGCGCGAAATACTCGGCTTGCACCGGGATAATCACCGAATTGGCTGCTGTGAGCGCGTTCACGGTGATAAGTCCGAGCGACGGCGAGCAGTCGATGAGCACATAATCGTAATTGTCGATAACCTGAGCCAGCAAGTGCGCAAGCACCTTCTCGCGGTCGGGCTTGCTGATGAGTTCAAGTTCGGCTCCCACTAAATCTATTCTTGAGCCTATGAGATACAGCCCCTTCACACAAGTTTCCACCTCGGTGCCTGCAAGAGGATAGTCATCTACAAGACACTCGTAGATCGACGAACTCATTTTCTTCGGGTCGATGCCAAGACCCGAAGTGGCATTGGCTTGCGGGTCGGCATCGATTAGCAACACTTTTTTCCCTTCAACCGCAAGCGAGGATGCCAGATTGATGGCTGTTGTGGTCTTTCCCACTCCTCCTTTTTGGTTGGCAATAGCAATTATTTTACCCATAAAAGACAAAACTAATTATTTCAACGCAAAGGAAATGCAAATAATTTGAATGAAAAAATTACGACGTGAAAAAATCACTAAACTGTTGAAAAGTGGACCAAAATGTTAATAACTTCGCCGCGCAAGTTGTCCGTTTTGGAAAACTTCCGCGCTCGGCATCTGCGCCCTGCCTCCTTGTCTCGCCACCCGGACGCGCTCTGCAAAGATAGCACAACAGGATTGCCTCGCTCTGCCTCGCTCTGCAAATATAGCACAAGAACTGCAGTTAAAATTGGTGAAAATCCCCAATTTGGCACAAAACGCGGTTTTTAACCCTGTTTTAAGATTATTTTTGTCCCAAAATCCCAAGAAATCCGGCATAAATTTCAAGTATACTGAAAATTTACGCCAAAACCACCAAAAATTTCAAGTATACTGAAAATTTTTGCTATATTTGCACTAATTCATCTTCATCTAAGGCGTTTCCTCACCAATGGACTCGAGTAATTCCATTTCCCGGCACACGAAATGCTAAAAAATGCTATTTCGCTTTGCCACTGCTCTCATTTTCACTACCTTTGCAAGATAATATATTTAATAAGAAAATATGCTAATTGAAAAAATCATATCCAATGCCGTAGCCGAAGCGCTCAAAGCGCTCTACGGCGTCGAGGTTGAGGCGTCTTCCATCACCCCCTCAGCTACTAAAAAAGAGTTTGAGGGCAACCTCACCGTTGTTGTGTTCCCATTTCTCAAAGCCTCCAAAAAGGCACCCGAGGCTACCGCTACCGAGATTGGCGAGTACATCAAAGACAATTGCGTCTATGTCCACTCTTTCAATGTGGTGAAAGGGTTTCTCAACATCACGATCGAACCGAATTTCTGGACTCAGGTGCTCGTCCAAATCGCCGAGGATCCCGATTTCGGCTTCCGCAAAGCCGACGAGAATAGTCCGCTCGTGATGATTGAATATTCTTCGCCCAACACCAACAAGCCCCTCCACTTGGGGCACGTGCGCAACAACCTCCTCGGTTTCAGCCTCTCCGAAATCCTCAAAGCCAACGGATACAAGGTGGTGAAAACCAACATTGTAAACGACCGCGGTATCCACATCTGCAAGTCGATGCTTGCTTGGGAGAAGTGGGGCAACGGCATCACCCCCGAGAAAGCGGGCAAGAAGGGCGACCACCTCATCGGCGATTTCTATGTGGAATTTGACAAGCACTTCAAAGCCGAAGTTGCCGACCTTATGGCGCAGGGCATGAGCAAAGAGGATGCCGAAAAGGCTTCGCCGCTCATGAACGAGGCTCGCGCTATGCTCAAGAAGTGGGAAGACGGCGACGAGCAAGTGCGCAGCGTGTGGAAGATGATGAACGACTGGGTGTATGCCGGCTTTGACGAAACCTACCGCCGCCTCGGTGTCGATTTCGACAAAATCTACTACGAGAGCAACACCTATCTCGAAGGGAAGGAAAAAGTGCTCGAAGGGCTCGAAAAAGGTATCATGTATCGCAAGGAGGATGGCTCGGTGTGGGCAGATCTTACCGATGCCGGTCTCGACCACAAACTCCTGCTCCGCTCCGACGGCACTTCGGTGTATATGACTCAAGATATCGGCACCGCCAAGCTCCGCTACATCGACTATCCCATCGACAAGATGATTTATGTCGTAGGCAACGAGCAAAACTACCACTTCCAGGTGCTCTCTATCCTCCTCGACCGCCTCGGTTTCAAGTGGGGTAAAGACCTCGTGCACTTCTCCTATGGCATGGTGGAACTCCCCGAAGGGAAGATGAAATCGCGCGAAGGAACCGTTGTCGATGCCGACGACCTCATGGACACCATGATTGCCGACGCTCGCGATGTTGCCGAGGAAAAAGCACGCCTCGCCGGATGCGAGAACGACGAAATTGACAACGTGGCTCGCATTATCGGGCTCGGCGCCCTCAAATACTTCATCCTCAAGGTGGATCCGCGCAAAAACATGACCTTCAACCCCAAGGAGTCTATCGACTTCAATGGTAACACAGGTCCGTTTATCCAATACACCTACGCACGTATCCGCTCGGTGCTCCGCAAGGCTGCCGAGGCTGGAATTAATTCCTGCGCCGGAATCTCCTCTGTTTCGCCCAACGAAAAGGAGATTTCGCTCATCCAACTCCTTGCCGACTTCCCCGCTGTGGTGGCTCAAGCCGGCAAAGACTACAGCCCTGCGCAAATCGCCAACTATGCCTACAACCTCGTGAAAGAATACAACCAATTCTATCACGACTACTCTATCCTCCGCGAGGAAGACGCCAATGTGAAGGGCTTCCGTCTCATCCTCTCCCAAACCGTGGGCGATGTGGTGCGCCGTGCAATGGCTCTCCTCGGCATCGAGGTCCCCGAAAGAATGTAATTCAATGTTTCTCATATAAATATTAAGACTATGGACAATTACGAAATGCAGAATAACCAAGAGAAAACTCTCGCGCTCAACAACTATGTGTCGGCAGTGATGCGCCGTGTCTATCTCAAAATGACACTTGCGCTTTTCGTTACCACCATCGTTGCGCTATATTGCTCTAAAAGCGCACCGTTCCTCAATTTTATATTCAGTAACTCATGGGCAATCTACGCCCTCCTCTTTGCCGAACTCGGTGTGGTGATTGCAATCTCGGCGCGCCTCGACAAAATCAAGCAGAGCACAGCCTCATTGCTCTTCTACACCTATGCCATCCTCACAGGAGCGTCATTCTCCGTGATTCTCCTGGCATACACCGAGGAGTCAATCTTCATCACATTCCTCATCACGACAGCCGTCTTTGGCGTGATGACCCTCTATGGCTACGTTACACACAACGACCTCACCAAGATGGGCACATTCCTCATAATGGCGCTAATCGCCCTCATCGTGGTGTCGCTCATCAACATTTTCGTTAAAAGCAGCAACTTGCAGTGGGTAATCTCATTTGCCGGAGTCTCCATCTTCATCGGACTCACAGCATGGGACACCCAGAAAATCAAGCGAATGGCAGAAATCACCGACAATGAAAACGCAGGTAAACTCGCCACAATAGGCGCCCTCTCGCTCTACCTCGATTTCATCAACCTCTTCCTCTACCTCCTCCGCTTCTTCGGTTCATCCCGCGACTAAACACATCCAAATCCCATAGCCCCGCCCCGCGGGGCTTTTTTAATGCCCGCCTGTAACAAAAACAAGTTATCACACTATCAGTATAAAACACAAATCACACGTATAAACATATGATTCTTTCGGCGAGAAAGCAAAGTTGGATTAAAGGGAACATTATGTCAAGGAGCGATGATGCAAAGTTACTGCGCTGTCGCTCCTTGTATCTGCGTTTTGTCCCATTTCCCGCTTTTTAACCTCGCTTTAACACTCCACTGCGCTACAGGAGCGTACCTTCGGCACGCAGTCGTGGGAGGCACTCCGCAACCCCTACACAACTGCGTAATTGCAGGGTTACGATCAGGCACGCCACCTCGTGGCTTTCCGTTTGGCGTAGCGCCCGCCCTCCGCCGCCGGCGGAGACGATGACAGAAGGCGGA
>SFER01000082.1 GCA_004557195.1 Bacteroidales bacterium
CATGCACAAGGCGTGCTATTTCGGGAATCTCGCTTTCAAACAAGCCGAGGGTGTTGGGGTTGGTCATCATAATACCGGCGATGGTGTCGTCGAGGAGCGGACGCAGGTCGGCAACATCGATGGTGCCGCGCGCTGTCGATTTCACCTCCACAATCTCGAGTCCGCACACTGCGGCACTTGCGGGATTAGTGCCATGGGCGCTGTCGGGGACAATCACCTTGGTGCGGCGTGTGTCGCCCCGCTTGAGGTGGTATTGGCGCATAATCATCAAGCCGGTGAGCTCTCCGTGAGCGCCGGCAAACGGATTTATGGTAAATTCCGACAACCCTGTGAGGTGTGCGAGCGACACTCCGAGATTGTAATAGAGCTGGAGCGCTCCTTGCACACTTGCAGCAGGCTGCAGCGGATGCAATCCGGTGAATCCCGGCAGCGAAGCCATTTCCTCGTTGATTTTCGGGTTGTATTTCATTGTGCAACTACCCAAGGGATAGAAACCGGTGTCGAGACCGAAATTCTTGTTGGAGAGGTTGGTGAAATGGCGCACGACATCAAATTCGCTCACTTCGGGGAGCATCGGGGTGTCGGTGCGGCGAGCCCACTCGGGGAGCGCATCGAGAGTGTATTCGCTATGGCTGTTTTCGGGGAGGCTGTAGCCGCGACGCCCTTCGCGCGACAATTCAAATATCAATTTATCATATTGTTTCATAGCAGGCTCTTGATTACTTCGATTAACTTGTTGATTTCCTCATCGGTATTGTTCTCGGTGGCGCAGAACATCACTTCGCCGGATGCCGTTTCGATGGCTCCGAAAATACCATTGTCGTAGAGAGCCTGCTGAAGTGTAGCCACAGGCAGCGTTGTCTTCATCACAAATTCCTTGAGGAATGGCTTGTCGTAGGCAAGGGTGAAGCAACCGGTTGCCTCGAGGGCTTTGGCAAGGTAGTGAGCCTTGGCATAGCACAATTCGTTCACCTTTTTCAAGCCTTCGGCGCCCATAAGCGACATGTAGATGGTTGCATACAGCGCCATGAGCGACTGGTTGGAACAGATATTGGAATTGGCTTTCTCGCGGCGGATGTGCTGCTCGCGTGCCTGGAGTGTGAGCACATAGGCGCGCTTGCCATCCACATCGTGAGTCGCACCCACGATGCGTCCGGGGAGCTTGCGCACAAGTTCCTTGGTGCTGCCGAGGAATCCCACATACGGACCGCCGAAATTGAGCGGCATTCCGAGCGCTTGTCCGTCGCCGCAGGCAATGTCGGCACCACATTCGCCGGGGGTTTTGAGCACTGCGAGCGCCGAGGGGTCGCAATACATCGCAAACAGCCCCTTGTGGGCGTGGATTTCGTCTGCCACACCTGTATAATCCTCAATTATGCCGTAGGAGTTGGGCTGAGCCACCATCACGCCTGCAACATCGTCGGCTTTGACAGCCTCGATGACAGCCTTCAGGTCGGTAGCGCCATCCACTGCCGGCACTTCCACGAGTTCCACGCCGTGGAAGAAAGCGTAGGTGCGCATCACGCGCAACACATGCTGCGGCATTGTCGCCGACACCAACACTTTGTTGCGCTTCTTGGCTGCCGCGGTGCACATCATCATCGCCTCGGCTGCTGCTGTGGCTCCGTCGTACATCGACGCGTTGCAGCAAGCCATGCCGGTGAGTTCCGACATCATGCTCTGGAACTCAAAGATATATTGCAGCGTGCCTTGCGAGATTTCGGCTTGATAGGGGGTGTAGGCAGTGAGAAATTCGCCGCGTTGTATGATTGCGTTTACAACCGATGGCGAATAGTGGTTGTAGGCGCCTGCACCGGCAAATATTGCCATCGGCACATTTTTCGCTGCCAACCCGCCGACAAATCGACGCACTTCGGCTTCGCTCATCTCGCTCGGGATGTCATATTCCTTGTCGAAAATGATTTCCCGCGGCACATCGCTGTAGAGGTCGTCAACAGCGTTCACTCCCACAGCGTCGAGCATCGCCTTGATGTCGGCTGTGGTGTGCGGAATATATTTATAACTCATAAAGCGGACGGTTTAGTGGCAGATAGCCTCGTAGCCTTTGGCATCGAGGAGGTTGGCGAGTTCGCCGGCATCGCTCATTTCCACCTTCATAATCCAGTTTTCAAAGGCGTCCTCGTTGATGAGTTCGGGATGCTCCTCAAGAGCAGTGTTCACCTCGACTACAGTTCCCGAGACCGGAGAAATGAGGTCGCTGGCAGCTTTCACGCTCTCTACGGCGCCGAAATCCTCGCCTTGCGACACTTCGTCATCCACTTCGGGCATATCCACATACACCACGTTGCCCAACTGCTGTTGCGCATAGTCGGTGATACCTACAATGGCGATGTTGCCTTCCACTTTTACAAATTCGTGTGACTCGGAATAATAAAATCCTTCGATTACTTTGCTCATAATTACAATTATTTTTAGTGTTTATATTTTGGTTTATTTTTTATATTTTTTCTCGTAGAATTTCTTCTTTACCACTGTGCCGGGGAACACTTTCTTGCGTATTCTCACATCCACCGGGGTGTCGAGTTTGGCATAGGTGGAATCGATGAGGGCGAGACACACGCTGCGGTCGGTGGAGATGGTGTGATAGCCGGTGGTTACGGTGCCGATTTTGCGACCTTCCACCTCGATGTCGTATCCGGCACGCGGGATGGCGCGGTCTTTTATCTCGATACCCACCACTTTTTTGCTCACTCCTTCGGTTTTCTGGCGCTCTATCACGTCGCGACCGATGAAATCGGGCTTGTCGAGTTTGACAAACATTCCAAGTCCGGCTTCGATGGGGGTAATCTCGTCGGTGAGTTCATGACCATAGAGCGGCAACGCAGCCTCGAAGCGCAAGGTGTCACGGCAACCGAGTCCGCAAGGCGCCACTTTCCCTGTAGCAAGGAATTTGTCCCATGCCTCAACTATATATGCGTGCGAACCATAGATTTCAAAGCCATCTTCGCCGGTGTATCCGGTGCGGCTCACAAGAATATCCTCGTTGCCGTTGTTGTAAATGGCAAATGTGTAGAATTCGAGCGGTGCTACATCAAATTTGAGCACATCTTTCACGATTCCTTCGGCTTCGGGACCCTGCACCGCAAGTTGCCCGAAATGGTCGCTTTGGTTATTCACCACCACATCAAATTCGGTGGCGTTGTGGCTTATCCATGCCACATCCTTGTCGATATTGGCGGCATTGATTACAAGCAGGAAATAATTTTCGCGAATCTTATACACAAGCAAGTCATCGACTACTCCTCCCGCGGGGTTGAGCATCATGCCGTAATAGATTTTTCCGATGGGCGCATCGGTGATGTCGTTGGTGAATATGTAATTCACAAATTTCTCGGCGTCGTTGCCGGAAACAAACACTTCACCCATGTGGCTGACATCAAACATTCCGCAGTTGTTGCGCACCGCGTTGTGTTCTTCAATTATTGAACTATACTCGATTGGCATGATAAATCCTCCAAACGGGCTCATCTTAGCCCCTAAGGCTACATGTTTGTCATACAGACAGGTCTTTTTCTCTTCCATTGTTGGTAAGCATGTTAAGGTTGAAATAGTATTTTTGTTAATTCTTTATTTTCAAGATTATGGATTATCTTCGACACGTCGATGTGGGCTATTGCCGCCTCAACGGCTTCGGGGGTGTATTCCACTCCCACAAGTCGCCCTATCAGCCCGTTGTCGATATCCCCCACCAAGAAATAGTCGCCGCGGATGTTGAGAGAACGTATCACGCTCCCCTTCACCTCGATGTCGGTGGTAAATTCTCCCACCCCCTCGACACGCCGCTTCACCGTGAGCGAATATTTCGGGTTGTTGCCATAGATAAATTCCGGCGTGAGGTATTCCGCCTCGATTTTTTCTATCTCGGCTACATCGGCGGCGGTGAGACGCAGGGTGTTGTCGCCACACAATTCGCGGCGCACAAATGCCTTAAATTCCTCGATATCTATCGTTATATGCTCCTTGAGATTGGTTACATGCTGGCGCACACTTTTCACCCCTTTGCTCACGATTTTCTCGTCGCTCGGCGAGATGGCGCGCACCATGGTCTCTATGTCGGTGTCGTAAAGCATCGTGCCGTGCACTATGCTCCGCCCGGGCTTGTGATAAAATGCGTTGCCGCTCACTTTGCGCCCATCTATCATTATGTCGTTGCGTCCGCTCGCCTCGGCGTTCACCCCGAGACGGCGCAACGTGTGGGCTACTATGCGCATATATTTGTCAAACGTGAGCCTCACCGTGGTGTCGGTGGTGATATACGAAAACATGATGTTGCTCATATCGGCAAACACACACCCGCCTCCGCTCTTGCGTCGGTAGGTCTCTATTCCATGGCTTCGACAATATTCAAGGTTTACCTCCGCTTCTATTAGTTGGTTACGCCCGAATATCACGGTAGGATTCACCTGCCACATGAAAAAATATTCAGGTGAATCGAATTTACACGCCACATATTCCTCGGTCGCCAGATAGAACGGGAGGCGACGCACCAGCATGGCGGGAAGTTCTACATATATCATATTGCGAACACTTTTGTTTCGACTTTTCAAAATTAAAAAAAGTTTTATATATAATCACTATTTTCCGCGATTTTTTCTCCATTTTTCACCCCATTTTTTTATTCATCGGTTTCATTTTGCTATTTTCACTATTTTCCGCGATGTTTCTACCACCAAAAATCGCACTTAATTTTGGTTAATTCCCCGTTTCCGGCTCATTTTGCATTTCTTCGCCTTACGGCCTGTGTATCTTTGCACAAAATTCATTGTTTTATTAATTTTTTCATCTATGAACAACACAGATTTCAACAACTCGATTGCTCTTCTTCGTGCAGCACACAAGGCGTGGCTCGGTGCCGCCGATTTCAGAAGACAGCGTCAACGCAACAAAAAATTCACCTACGGTAACCAATGGGACGATATCGTTTTCGACGAAGATGGCAACCCGGTGCCGGAATGGAAGTCGCTCGCCGACAACGGCAGGGAGCCGCTCAGCAACAACATGATTAGACAACTTGTAAAATGTGTCGTGGGGCGCTATCGCAATATCGCCAAGAACCACACCACCGACAACCCTTGGCTCGAATCCACTCTCGCCCAAAACCACGCTGCCGAAATCGACAGCCGTGCCATCGAGGAGTTTCTCATCTCGGGCTGCTGCATCCAAAAGGTGGGGGTAGCGCGCCGCCTCAACGAGTGGGTTATCGACATCTCCAACATCAACCCAAACCGCTTTTTCGTGAACGCTTTTATCGACCCGCGCGGCAACGACATCAACCTCATCGGGCAAATCCACGATTTGTCGCCCGCCGAATTGATTATGCTGCTCGCCGACGGCAACCGCGACAAGGCGGCGTGGATTAGAAGCCTCTACAACACCGAAAACATGTCGCGCGCCAACACTGTGAGGCAGTCGCTCGGCTCCGATTTCTGCTCCGACACCGACTTTTTCTTCGGTTCCTCGGACAAATGCCGTATTTTCGAAATTTGGTCGCTCGAAATGACCGAACGTATCAGAACACACGACTGCACCTCGGGCGAACTGATTGAATGGGATGTAGCCGAGTTCAACGCGCTCCCCAACCGGAAGCGAAACGGCTTCTCTCCTTCAAATTGCGATTGGGAAATTCGCCAGGTGTGGCGCTGCCGCTGGATTACCCCGATGGGGGATATTGTGGCTGAATACGATTCCCCTTTTGCTCACCAATCCCACCCTTATATCCTCAAACTTTATCCGCTCACCGATGGCGAAGTTCACTCGTTTGTCGAGGATGTTATCGACCAGCAGAAACACATCAACCGTCTTATCGTCACCGCCAACCATGTGATGAATTCGAGCGCGAAAGGGGTGCTGCTTTATCCCAGCGACGCGCTCCCGCCGGGCTACTCTTGGGATCAAATCAAGAAGATGTGGCGCTCGCCCGATGGCATTATTCCTTTCGATTCTGCCGATAAATCTCCGCAACAGATGCTCACCAATGGCACAAATCAAGGTGTTTATCAACTCCTCGACTTGGAAATGCGCCTTTTCAACACGGTTTCGGGGGTGTCGGAGGCGCTACAAGGACACAATATTGGTGCCGGCGTGGGCGCGGAACTCTACAACCGACAAACCGACAATGCCACTATTGCGCTTTGCGATATTTTCGACTCTTTCCGCGATTTCATCGACATGCGCAACCACAAACTCGCTATGCTATAGCACACCCTTGAGCCAAGACACAATGTCGGCAAGCACTTCGGGCGATATGGTGGTCTCTATGCTCCCATATTCCGTGGTTAGCCCGGTTTTGCACGGCTGGAACAGGTGGTTCAAGCCCGGATAGGTTTTTATCAGGTCTTTGCGATTGCCGGGCAAGGCAAGTCGCAGCGATTCGAGGTTAAGTATGTAGTCCACCTGGGTGTCCGTCTCTCCGTTTATCGCCATTACCGGGCATTTTGTCGAGGCTATCACTTCGGCGGGATTGTAGAGCAAAAACGACCTCAACCATGTGCCCATATCTCTGCTGAGTATCTCCACCAATGCCGGTTTGAGTTGTCGTTTCAATGTCAAATCGTTCTCGTCGAGAATCTCCTCGAGTTGCCTCTCGGCATCAATGCACGGGCTGTGTGTGGAGATATATTTCAGCACCGGCTCAAGTGCGGCGCAATACTCATCGACGCCTTCAATGCCGTTGAGTGTCAATAACACATGGTTTTGGTTTATCAATTGACTCACGCCATCAACCATCGAGCCTGCCATGCTCACGATGCAGTCAACCGCCCCCTGTTGCGCAAGCATAAAGGCTATCGTGCCGCCTTCGCTGTGCCCTATCGCGCCCACCGCCGAGAATTTGCCGCTATCGCGCAGATATTTCACCTCGGCAAGCGCATCAGCGGCATTGCTCTGAATGGTGATTGCATTAGCATTTCCGCTCGTGCCACCCACTCCGCGGTCGTCGCAGCGAAGTGTGGCAATCCCGTTCCGAGCAAGATAATCGGCTATTACGGCAAATGGCTTATGCCCGAATAGTTCCTCATCGCGATTCTGCTGTCCGCTACCGTTAATCAGCAACATAGCCGGCACTTTCTCCTTTCCGTCATATCCCACAGGATAGGTGATTGTGCCCGCTATTTTTATATCGTCATTCGCTATCGACACTTCTTCGGTCCTGTAGTCAAACGGCGGCTGTGGTGTCTGCGGGCGGGATATTTCCACATCCCCGCGCTTAAAGTTGAGCGGGAACCGATGCCCATGCTGCTCAAACACCCCCTTTATGCTGTCTGCCTCCACTTTTCCGGCATACGATATCTTCGCCATGCCCACTTTCACCGACACGCTGTCTTCGGCAAGATAGGCTATCTCACCGGGTATCCCTTTCGCTCCTTGGTCGGGCGAGTCCATGCTAAACCGGTAGCCGTCCCCTTCTCGGGTGAAATGAAACACAACTCTCATTTTCATCTGCCCCAAGTTCAGGGTGCCGCTCCACGCACCGCTAATATCGGCGTTTATGCCCATGCACACCGCCAAAACCATCAAGGTAACACAAATCGCTCTTTTCATCTTGGTGTCGTTTTAGATTGTCAAATCACATTATGCCTATCCACAACCCACCGCAGAAACGACTCTATCGAGGGCTGCATAAGTGGTCCGAAATTCTTATGACTTTGATTCTGCATACTGCCTATCATCCACACCTCATCAAGCGATTTCTCCACTGTGTAGTAGGCACACGCTTTCTTATCAAGCCGCACAAACACCGCGCCAAAGGCTGCAAGCGGCGCATCTATCGGCTCGGGAAACACATACGCTACCACTACCGAATTGTCATCCACCTTAAACACCTCATGACGCATCTCCTCCCAGTCGAAAGTGAGTCCCGGGTATCTTTCGTCAAAAAATGTCTTCCAACTATCCACGGCATCCAATATGTGCCAATCCACCTCCCCGGCGTTAATATCATCCACAAGTTGCGGTATCCATTGATACTCAACAAGGTACAAATCATCGTGGCGTTTCTTTATATCATCCATAATTTCGATATTTATTGTTCACTTGCGAAATTACAAAATTTTTTCCTCAACACCGCATCTTCCCCTCATTTTATCACCCTTCTATAACCCTCACCCCTTGAAAAAGAAGCCAAAACACCCAGTTTTTGGGGCTTATTAGTTAATTGTTGTTAATAGCAAGCGATTTTATGCTCAAAAAATATGTTGTACAACATAAAAACACTACCTTTGCAATGTGTTTTTCATGGTATTAGATTTAAGGTTAAGTAAGATTGGTTGTCGGGATGACAACCAACTCTTTAGAAAAGGTTAATTTTTAGGTTTTAGGGTTTATTTGAAATCGATGCTTAGGTAGCATCGATTTTTTTGTCCCCACACCACCGACTAACACCATCGGGCGCAGTGCAGCGTCCGCCCCTCCGCCATCGGCGGAGACGATGACCAAAGGCGAGGTAATTCGCCACCCCGGAGGTGGTGGCTGCCGTGCGAAACCGGGTATTTCGCCGACCTGGGCGTCGGCGACATGCCCGGACGGCGAGATGCACACAATAATCGCCACCCACTATCTTTGCACCAAGAAAAATCAAAAATGCCTATTGGCCCCATTGGCCCTATAGACCCTATAGAATACAAAAGCAAATGAATCACACCTCGCAGGACATAATCAACGAAAACCTCGAGCACCGCAAGGCACTCGCCTCACGTGCCACCGCGCGCTGCTAACGCAGCGCACTCACGCGCCCAAGCGCGTGCCGCTACAAACCTCAGAAAGCCACAGCGTGGCGTCCGCCCCTCCGCCGTCGGCGGAGACGATGACCAAAGGCGTACATTTCCGCCACCCCGGAGGTGGTGGCAGCCGTGCGTAGCCGGGTATTTCGCCGACCTGGGCGTCGGCGACATGCCCGGAGCACCGAGATGCACGCAATAATCGCCACCCCGGAGGCGGTGGCAGGCCGTCCGCTACCTATAGCTCACGCAGCACCACCGCCACACTCGCGCCCAAGCGCGTGCCGCTACAAGCCTCAGAAAGCCACAGCGTGGCGTGCCCATTCATAACGCTCTTACGCAGTTGAGCGGGGTCGGGCAATAGATAGAGAAAATGCGTGCCAAAGGTACGCCCCAAGCCCCCACAATCGCAAATATAGCGTTAAAATCAGGTTAAATCGCCAAAATTGTCGCAATCTGCACGCACCCCGCCCAGCCGCGCCCTATCTTTGCACAAAAATACAAAAATGCCCATTGGCCCCATTGGCCCTATTGGCCCTATAGAATACAAAAGCGAATGAATTTCACCCCGCAGGACATAATCAACGAAAACCTCGAGCGCCGCCAAGCACTCGCCACCCGCGCCAACGCCTACGACCCAATCACCGGCGAAGGTTGCTCCGGCGAGCGCGTCCGCATCGACCTCGCAGCCAGCGCCCACTATGTCCCAAAGGAAA
>SFER01000083.1 GCA_004557195.1 Bacteroidales bacterium
GATATGCACGCGCACCCCTCCCCGCCACCGTATCTTTGTCGCAAAAAAAGCTATGAAAAACACTCTTATGACTCACGACACTCCTTTTGCGCTCGTGCGCGCTGAAGACGAGGCTCGCCGCCGCCGAGACCGCGAGCTCCTCGCTCAGTACGACCCTGTTACCGGGCGCGGCGGCTGCGGCGACAGGCGCGATGTCCGCGTCGCTGCAGGCATCCTCCATCTCCCGGTGCCGATGCTCAGCGACCCGCGTTTCTCGCCCGACATGGCGCCCGAAGCGCTCAACCGCCTTCGTTTCGAGTACGATTTTGAATTTTGGGCGGTTACCAACATCAAAATCAAGGACAAAACCGGATTCACCACCATCGATTTCACCCTCAACACTGCGCAGCGCCGCGTGCTCGAGGCGCTCGAGAGGCAGCGTGTCGCCCGCAAACCCATCCGTCTTATCGTGCTGAAGGCGAGGCAGATGGGTTGCTCCACGCTCATCCAAATCTATATGATGTGGATTCAGCTGGTGCACCGCCCGTTCTGGAACTCCGCAGTGTGCGCGCAGGCGACCAACACCACCACCGCCATCCACGACCTCTTCGAACTCGCAATCGACAACCTCCCGGAGGAGTATTATAGCGGCAAGAGCCGACCGAAGTTCAAGAAAATTTCGGGTGCGTCGTCGCTCTACCGCATCCACGGCAGAGACTGCGTACTCGCGCTGTCGGTGTCGTCGCACTCGCGCAACATCCGCGGCGCCGACCTCGCCATGGCTCACCTCACCGAGGTGGCTTTCTGGCCCGACACGCGCATGAACAAGCCCGAAAACACCATCGCTTCTATCTGCGCCTCGATTCTGCCGCTCCCCTACACCATCGTCGCCCTGGAATCTACCGCCAACGGCGTGGGGAATTATTTCCACAACGAGTGGTGCCGAGCCGCCGATGGCAAGTGCGACAAGGAGGCGGTTTTCGTCCCCTGGTTTGAAATCGATGCCTATCGTTGCGACCCGCCGGACCCCGAGGCGTTCTGGAACGAGATGAGCGACTACGAACTCGCGCTCTGGAACAAGTTCTGCCTGCCGCTCGACCGCATCTACTGGTACCACCTCCGCAGCCTGGAATACCCTTCCGAGAAGCTGATGATGGCGGAGTACCCATCCACCGACATCGAGGCGTTTGCGATGACTTCCGACGTGGTTTTCGACACCGAAGCGCTCGAAGATATCCGCGACCACTGCCGCCCCGCCGATATGGTCGGCGAACTCGAGGGGCTTGCCTCCACCGGAAGCGAGTCTCTCGAGCAAATCCGCTTCAAGCCGCATCCACGCGGCGCGCTGCAAGTGTGGGAGCTCCCCGACACCAACAACCCGGTGGAGAACGAGCGCAACAAGCGCTACATCGTCGCGGTGGATATAGGCGGCAGAAGCGCGGAGAGCGACTGGTCGGTTATCGCCGTGTTCGACCGCTCCGACTCCGCCTCTCCGCGCCTGGTGGCGCAATGGCGAGGCCACTGCGACCACGACATTCTCGCTTGGAACGCCGCCCGTATCGCCAAATGGTACTGCAACGCTATCCTGATGATTGAAAGCAACACCATCGAGACCGACCGCACCGAGGGCGACCACGGCGAATTTATCCTCCGCGAACTCCAGCGCTCCTACCGCAACCTCTACAAGCGCGAGCCGGGCAAACCGGGATTTCACACCAACCGCGTAACGAAAAACCGCATCATCAACGACATGATAGGCATCGTGCGCAACCGGGCATATATCGAGCGCGACAACGGAGCCATCGACGAGGCCGCCGCCTACGAGCGCAAACGCAACGGAGCCACCGGCGCCATCAACGGACACCACGACGACCGCGTCATCACCCGAGCCATGGCGCTCAGCCTCGCCAAGGAGCTCCACCTCAAGCACCTCCGCGCCCTCGCCAGCTCCACCTCAAGCACCTCCGCGCCCTCGCCCACCCCCTCCCCGCATGTTAAATAGGGTTAAATAGCAATTATTTCAAACTATCCTTGCAGCAAATCGCTACCTTTGTTCGTCTAATGATTGATATTATAATTTTTAACAACAACAAACAATCACAACAATGATGAAGATTAGATTTGCCCTTCTTGCATCGCTCATAGCAATAGTGGCAGGCAACGCGCAAGGAGCAATTACAAAAGGATGTGTTATTGATGAGAAAAAGACTGCAATCGAATATGCAACCATAGTCCTTTCGCAAAACGGCACTCAAAAATACGGTGGCACCAGCGACGACAGCGGATGTTTCTCGCTTGATGTCGAAAAAGGGCGTTACGCCCTCAAGGTGGCATTTGTAGGCTATGAGACCTACACCGACACCATCAACGTGCCGGTTGCCGGAATTGACCTGGGCGAGATTATGCTCAAAAACAGCGGTGTGGCACTCGATGAAGTTACCGTTACCGCCAGCCTGATACGCCGCGAGAGCGACCGCTATGTGATGGATGTCGAAGACCAACCTGTAACCATCGGCAAGGACGGCGAGGAAATGCTGCGTCAGGCACCGGGAGTGTTTGTTCAACACGACAAAATCACAATCAACGGCAAAGGTGGTGTGAAAGTGTATATCAACGACCGCGAGATTCAAAACATGACCGAGGAGCAACTCCTCGCCTACCTTCGCTCGCTAAGAGCCGAGGATATGAGCAAAATCGAGGTAATCCCCAACAGCGGTGCCGAATTCAGCGCCGACTCGCAAAGCGGTATCATAAGAATCTACACCAAGAAGAACCGCGACAACGGAACCATGGGTGCTGTGGGGCTGAGCAGCAACCTGGGATGGAGCGACATTTCATTCTCGCCCAATTTCAACATCAGCCACCACAACAACCGCATTACATTCAACCTCGACGGGAGCCTCGGACTCGGAGTTATATCCCGGCAACAAGGGGCTACCCACACCGAATATGCCACCGGCACTGTTGTCGATGACATCACAAAGTATAAATCTACAGGACCTCTCAACAGCGAGCGCATAGGTTTCGGCGCAACCTACGACATCAACAGCCGCAGCAGCATAGGTGCCGAAATCAACTACTACGGCAACCATGACAGCGGGAACAGCAGCCTCCACTCGACCGTGGAGAAAGCGCCCGGACGCATCTACACGCTCGAACTGGCAGACACCGTGCAAGATGGCAATTTCAAATCTTGGAACCCGCGCATCAACTACCGACTCAAACTCGACACACTCGGCTCCACCTTGAAGGTTATAGCCACCTACACCGACAATGAGATGAAGAACTATAACGACTACCGCGGACGCCGCACCCTCAACGGCACCGCACTCACCGACTCGGTGTATAAAAACAACTCAGAGTCGCTCAACCGCACTTTAACCCTCACCGCCGACCTCGACAAGACATTCAATAGTCGCTGGAAAATGCAAGCCGGTGTGAGATACACTTTCAACGACATGAACAGCGACCAATATTTCGCACACGAGAAAAACAACCAATGGATAGTTGATGAATACAACACCTTTGATGTAACCTATCGCGAGAATATCTATGCCGCCTATGCGACAGGCGCATTGCACAGCGGACGATGGAACTTCAAAGCCGGAGGCCGTGCCGAATACGCACGCTGCAACGGAAAGGGAGTCTTCCCTACCAAAAACTATTTCGACTTCTTCCCGAGCGCAAGCGCAATGTATATGTTCAACGACCAGGGCAGTAATTCGGTGTCGGCATCCTACAACCGCAACATTCAGCGCCCGTCGTTCTGGGCACTCAACCCCTCGCGCCGCGTCTTCTCCCCCTATTCTTCCTCGATGGGTAATCCCGACCTCAAGCCGGCATACCACAACAGCATCAGCCTCAACTTCACCCTGGCTTACAAATATGCACTCTATGCCAACTACACTTTCGGCAACAACGGCATCACGCAGGTGTCGGAAATCGACAGCCAAGACCCGCAAATGGTTACCGTTACCTTCAAGAACCTCGCCAAAGACCGCTATTTCGTTGCCGGAGCCTATCTCCCATTCACCATCACCAAATGGTGGAACATCACCCTCAACGCATCCTACTACTATCATAAGGAAGAATCCGTCCTCAACACATCGTGCCATGTGTTCAACGGATATGCCTCGATGGGATTCACCTTGCCGCGCGATTTCTCAATCGAACTGAGTGCGATGGCTGTGAGCAAGCAGAAATTCACCAACATTGAAATCCCATATTTCTACTGGACATCGGTCGCTGTGAAAAAGCGCATCGCCGACAAGTGGAACATCTCGGCAAGCCTGTACAGCATCACCGGACACGACTTCAAGATGAGCACCAAGAGCGACTATTTCAACACCTCAGTGCGTTATACCAACAGGCTGAGCGGCAACATAAGCATCTCCTACTCGTTCAACACCGGCAAGCGTTTCAACCGCGCCCAGATCGAGAGCAACGAGGACGAGTCGCGCCACAACCAAAAATCGATGACATCGGGAGGAATGTAACGACATGGACGAGAATGACTTGAAAAAAATGGCAGTGCTGTGGCACACGGTGTTTGGCGATAGCGAGGAGGAGGCGATGCTCTACCTCTCTCGCTATGCCACCCTCGGCAACCACATCACAGTCTTCAAAGACAATCGAGTGGTGGGCATGGCTCATCACCCGGTGTTTTTCACCCCGCAGGGCTTTACAGTGAACTATTTGTATGCGGTGTGTGTTATACAAGAAATGAGAGGCAAAGGGATGGCACATCGCATGATACACACACTGCTCAACGCAGGAAGCAACACCATAGCGAGCGTTACGATTCCTGCCGATGAAGGCTTGAGGCGCTGGTATGCCGAGCAATTCGGCTACCGCTACCCAGCCGGAGAGCCGTTGTTGCGGTTTCACAGCGACTACGATTTCGGGAGCGGCAATCACTCGCAGGATGTGATGATGGTGAGAATCACCAATGCCGCGCGCTATCTTGCGGAATGGGCAAGGCTTAATCCCGATGCCGATGAGCGGTTTTCAATCACCGACAGCATTATCCCGGGGAACAACATAGGCTGTAGAATCGCAGGAGGCAAATTGCTCACCGAAGCAAAATCGGCTGAAAACGCAATAGACATTGCCGACATCTACACCTCTCATCCACTTGAAATTAACGACTTAACACCTTTAACATTAATATGATGGAAACGAACGACAAACTTGTATTGCTCGAGACATTTGAGAACAATATCGACGCCTCAATGGCACGCCAGTTTCTTGAAGAAAACGGAATCCAGTGTATGCTCACCAACGAAAATGTGGCGGCAGTGTATCCGATACCCAATATCGGGGAAATAAGGATTTTGGTATTTGAGAGCGATTTCGACCGGGCACACGCGCTTCTCGACGAAGCGGGCAACCAGCCGAAATAGAGCAATTACACCACATCCTCGGCGGTCATAAGTTCCATGCGATAGGTGCGCAACACATTCACGGCAGTGTTGACATCGTCGCAGTGGAGAACAGCCACCGCCTTGTTGTCGGGAGCGGTGAAAGCATAGGCATAATCGAGGCTCACGCCATTGTCGCTGAGCACCTTCAATGCAGTGTTGAGCGAGCCTGACACATCTTTGAGTTTAAGACACACCACATCATCCACCACCACTTTATAGTTGTGGTTTCCGAGAATATCCACAGCGAGCATAGGATGAGGCACGATGATGCGCAACACGCCACCTTCGGCAGTGGTGAAAATGCTGAATGCCGACATACTGATGCCATGGCGCGAGAGCACACCTGTGATGCGCGAGAGATTGCCCAGGCGATTCTCCAATTCGATAGAAAGTTGTTTGATTAGCATAATAATCGCTCAATTCTACATTAATCCACCGCAAAATTAGACAAAATTTCACAGATACGCAAAATTTCGCAACAATTTGCATCACAAACCAAAAGAATCCGGTTCAAAATGACGGAGCAAATGTCCCGAAAAAAAATCCAATCTTGCGAATATTCGATGCAAAGATAACACCCGGAGAAAAGAAAAAATGCATTTTGCGCCAATTTTGGTAAAATCTGCAGTTTTTTCTTATTTTTTGAAGTAACTTTGTACCATGAAAGCGACTTTTCGAGAATAATCTGCATGCAGGAGCGAAAAGTCGGAGTTTTTTGCTACTTTTGCAAGAAGAAACGAACAGCGTCTCCAATAGACAAAACATCCATACTATATGAAAAGAATTTTACTTGTATTTTTGCTTTTTGGCATTGCACTAAGCGCTCAAGCCGAAAAAAATGACTCAACACTTGTCGCTCCGTGCGACACTGTGGCTTTAGATTCTACTATTGTGCTGATTCCTACCCCGGTGCTTGCCGACTCCACGACCTACATCCCCTCGTGGACCGAGATTGAGCCGAACATCATGTTCTCGCCAATCGTGTTTGACAAGCAGCAGATAGTGTCCTGCGGACTCGACACACCACAATATGGCATGCCTGCGAAGGCATCGCTCGACCTCGACCGGGAGTGGCTCGACCGAAATATGCGCAAGAACAATTTCGAGAAATACCACATCAACCGAGTGATTTACACCTCGCCCGATGTGGTGGGATACATCTTCTCGCAACTTCCCGAGCCGCCGAAGACCTACGTGATAAAGAGCGAGCCAAACAAGGTTACACTCACCCTTGAGGAATTGACACAAGCCTCGCCATCGCAAATTTCGATTAACAACGATGTGAAAGTGAAAAACTGGATTCACACATTCCAGGCAACGGCGCAGTTCTCGCAAGCCTATCTGTCGGGCAACTGGTACCAGAGCGGCAACAGCAATTTGAATGTACTCACCAATCTCAGCTACGCGGTGAAACTCAACCCCAATGTTCACCCCGACTTGCTCTTTGAGAACTATTTCAACTACAAGTTGAGCATGAACAACGCGCCGCAAGACTCGCTGCGCAGCTACAGCATCAGTGAGGACCTGCTGCAAATCAACAGCAAGTTTGGTATCAAGGCGGCGAAGAAATGGTACTATTCGGCAACCGCGCAATTCAAGACGCAGTTGTTCAACAACTACAAGAGCAACACCAACGACCTCAAAGCATCGTTTCTCTCGGCAGCCGAATTGAACGTCGGTCTTGGTATGACCTACAACACCACCAACAAGAAGAAAAACCTCTCGTTCAACCTCTCGCTGTCGCCGGTGTCTTACAACTTGAAGTTGTGCCGCGACATAGAGAAAGTTGACCCCACAGCCTACGGCATCGAGGAAGGGAAGCACACAGCGAGCGAGATAGGTAGTAACATCGAGGGGCGTCTCACATGGGACATCACAGCCAACATCTCGTGGAGTTCGCGAATCTACACCTTCACCGACTACAATTATCTGCAAGGAGACTGGGAGAACACATTGAATTTCTCGATAAACAAATTTCTCTCGACACAGATATTCCTGCACTTGCGCTATGACTCGTCGAAGGAATCGCATCCCGACTGGAAAAAGTGGCAGTTCAAAGAGATACTCAGTTTCGGATTTAACTACAAGATATAGGCAACGATGAGACGGTGGATTGCAATAGCGATGTGGGCATTGTGCACGGCGACAGCGGTGCACGGGCAGCCGACAGCCTATACCACCACCCCTCCGGCACATGCCGAGATATTGCCAGGATACACCGTCGAGGCTGTGAAAACACGCCTCGACACCTCTCCCATCGACCAAGTGGAGGGGATATGGGAATTTCCCGACGACTGCACCACACTTGTGGTGGAGCGACTCGACGACAGCCGATTCTCGTCGCAATTCCGCTACCGCATCGTGCTTCTCGACGCCGAGAACAACCGCTCTGCAATCCCCGGCACCGTGATGGGATACATCGTGCCCACGGCGCAAAGCGACAAGATGTATGTGTGGCTCTACAGCGGCATTGAGGATGAGGTGTTTGCCCACCCGGTGAAATGCGCAGCCACACTCGACAGCGACTGCAGCGTGCTCACCTTCACCAAGCCGACAATGAAATTGAAGATAAGGATGAACCTGGCACGGCTGCTCCCCACCCTGTTCAAGGGACTTAGCGTGAGCGTTGAGCCGCAAACGCCCGGTCATCCGCTCGGATTTAGAAAGATATATCCCGCCGACAACATCGGCATCCCACATCAAATCATTTATTTGTAAAACCTTATGAAACCGATTGCCACACTGCTTGCGGTGCTTGTAGCCACAGCTGCAATTCAAGCACAGAACACCATCCAGAAGAGCCTCGTGCCCGACAAAAACGAGAGCGAAGTGCCCGCGCTCGAAGGTGGGAAGAAACAAAGCACCAACGAGCAGACACTCCTCACATTCACCCCGCAAGCCGTAACTCTCAAAGGGTTCTCGAAAAAAACAGGCGACCTGAGGGAGAGTTTCTCCGTTACCAACAACACCCACTACCACATTTCGCGCATTAAAATAAAGATACAATACACCGACATGCACGGCGTGGTGCTCGACGAGAAAACACGCCTTGTGGATGTGGATATCAAGCCCGGCGCTACCGGCAAGGCATACATCCCATCGTTTGACCGCCAGAAGATGTATTACTACTACCTCACGCCGCAGCGCAACACAATCGCCGCCATACCGTTCAAGGTGGCGTGGTCGCTCTTGCGCTACGACATTGTGATAGAATAGCACCGCCTGACGCTGTTTTTTCAAGCAAGAAGGCTCGTTTCTCATAGTTTTTGACTACATTTGCACAAATAAACTTAAATCACCTATATATGAAACTGGTAGATAGATTTCTCGAATATGTGAAGTTTGACACTCAAAGCGACGAACTCACCAACCTCACCCCCTCGACACCGGGGCAGATGGTGTTTGCCAAACACCTCGAAGAAGAACTCAAGCAACTCGGTCTTGAGGAGATTTCGCTCGACGACAACGGATACCTCATGGCATCTCTCCCCGCCAACTGCAGCGACAACATCCCCACAATAGGCTTTATCGCCCACCTCGACACATCGCCCGACATGTCGGGACGCCACGTGAATCCGCGCATCGTGGAGAAATATGACGGAAACGACATCGTGCTCAACAAGGAAGAGGGCGTGGTGCTCACTACAAAGCAATTCCCCGAACTTCTCGACTACACCGGACAGGACCTCATCGTAACCGATGGCACCACCCTCCTCGGAGCCGACGACAAAGCGGGAGTTGCCGAAATTATTTCGGCTGTTGAATACCTCATGCAACACCCCGAAATCAAGCACGGCAAGATTCGCATCGCTTTCAACCCCGACGAGGAGATTGGGCAAGGTGCACACAAATTTGATGTGGAGAAATTCGGCGCTGAATGGGCATACACAATGGATGGCGGCGCTGTGGGCGAACTCGAATATGAAAACTTCAACGCGGCAGTGGCTCGAGTAACATTCAGCGGACTGAATGTGCACCCGGGATATGCCAAGCACAAAATGCTCAACTCCATCCGCGTGGCAAACCAATATGCCATCATGCTTCCGCGCTGGGAAACTCCCGAACACACCGAAGACTATGAAGGTTTCTACCACCTCATCGGCTTTGAAGGCTCGGTGGAGAAAACAGTCCTCACTTACATCATCCGCGACCACGACCGCGACCGCTTCGAGCGCCGCAAACGCGAACTCGAGCACCTCACCCGCAAGGTGAACTGCGAGTTCCCCGGCTGTGCCTCGATTGAAATCAAGGACCAATACTACAACATGCGCGAGAAAATCGAGCCTGTGATGCACATCATCGACACAGCAATCAAAGCGATGGAAAACGCAGGCGTAACCGCCAAGGTGCAACCTATCCGCGGCGGAACAGACGGCGCCCAACTCTCGTTCAAGGGTCTTCCGTGCCCCAACATCTTCGCCGGCGGATTGAATTTCCACGGACGCTATGAGTTTGTGCCCATTCAATCGATGGAGAAAGCGATGAATGTGATTGTGGAAATCTGCTCGCTCGTAGCACAAAACAAATAACATCCCCCGCGGCGGATGGCAAAAACACTTATCGTAATCACCGGACCCACCGGAGTGGGAAAAACCGGAAAGGCAATCGAGTTGGCGCAGTCGCTCGGCACCGAAATCGTGTCGGCAGATTCGCGCCAACTTTATCGCGACATCCCGATAGGCACCGCCGCGCCCACCGCCGAGGAACTCGCCATGGTGAAACACCACTTTGTGGGAATCCTCGGGCTGGAGGAATACTATAGCGCAGCGCAATTTGAGGTGGATGCTCTGGAGGTGATAAAGCGGATCTTCGCCGAGCGCGACTATGCCGTGATGTGCGGCGGCTCAATGCTCTATGTGGATGCGATATGCCGCGGAATCGACGACATCCCCACAATAAGCGACGAAGTGCGCAGCCGCGTGGCTGAGATGGTGGCAACCCTCAGCCCCGAAGAACTGTGCGAGACACTGTGGAGCCTCGACCCCGCCTACCACGCAATCGTCGATCTGAACAACACCAAGCGAGTGGCTCACGCCATCGAGATATGCCTGCAGGCAGGTGTCCCCTACTCCACATTGCGCACCGGCAAAGCAAAACCGAGGGATTTCGAGATAGTGAAAATCGCCCTGAACCTGCCGCGCGAGGAGTTGTTCGACCGCATTAACCGCCGCGTCGATGCCATGGTTGAGCAGGGGCTGGAAGAGGAGGCACGCCGAGTGTATCCGCTGCGCCACCTCAACTCGCTCAACACCGTGGGCTTCAAGGAGATGTTTGCCTATTTCGACGGCACCATGGAGCGCGGCGTAGCCATCGAGCGCATCAAGAAAAACACACGCGTGTATGCCAAGAAGCAACTCACATGGTTCCAACGCGACACCACAGTGCGCTGGCTCCACCCATCGGCTCCCCTCAGCGACTTCATGCCATAGAAAAGCCAAAAACGTCAAGGTTCTCCGCGCAAAGATAACCCCAAACCACCCCTCGAAACTGCAAATTTTACCAAAATCGGCGCAATCTGCACAAAAAAAGCATTTTTTCCCGAAAAAAAACTTCCGAAAAGCCGCCGAAAATTGCGAAAAATAGGTATCTTTGCATAAAAGTCGCCCGAAAAAGTGGAGCAAATACCGCAAAACTCGCCCGAAAAAGTGGAACAAAATCTATAATAATATGTTTTACAGGAAGATAGAGAAAACTCTCAAAGAATGGAAAAATGACGCAACCCGCAAGCCGCTAATCATCAAAGGATGCAGGCAATGCGGAAAG
>SFER01000084.1 GCA_004557195.1 Bacteroidales bacterium
GGTTTGAATGCCGCTAAGACCAGCGAATTGCGTCGCGCCTGCAATAAGGCCGACATCAAGTTGATGGTTGTTAAGAACACATTGCTCCACAAAGCAATGGAACAACTCGACACCGACTATTCAGGTCTTTATCCGGCCCTCAAGGGATCGACATCATTGATGCTCTGCAACACTGGTAACGCCCCTGCTAAATTACTCAAGGATTTCAAGAAAAAAGATGATGTTCTCCCCGCATTGAAAGGTGCATTTGTTGAAGAATGTGTTTATCTCGGCGCAGAACAAATCGATGTACTTGCCAGCATCAAGAGCAAGAACGAACTCATTGCCGATGTTGTCGCATTGCTTCAATCTCCGGCGAAGAACGTTATTTCTGCTCTTCAAAGTGGTGGTAACAAGCTCCATGGCATCCTTGAAACTTTATCAAACAAATAATAAATTAAAAATAATAACAAATTAAATCATACAAAAATGGCAGATTTAAAATCTTTTGCAGAACAATTAGTTAATCTTTCGGTTAAGGAAGTAAACGAACTTGCTCAAATCTTGAAAGAAGAGTATGGTATCGAACCCGCCGCTGCTGCTGTAGCAGTTGCTGCCGGTCCTGCAGCCGCCGCTGCTGCTGAGGAAGAAAAAACTTCTTTCGATGTAGTATTGAAGAACGCTGGTGCAAGCAAATTGGCTATCGTTAAATTGGTTAAGGAACTTACAGGTCTCGGCCTTAAGGAAGCCAAAGAAATGGTTGACGGTGCACCCAGTGTACTCAAAGAAGGTCTCGCTAAGGCTGACGCTGAGGGCTTGAAAAAACAACTCGAAGAAGCTGGCGCTGAAGTTGAACTTAAATAATATACCTGCTATCAGGTAGTTAGGTTAAGAATCACTCAGTCGAGTAGATTCTTAACCTTTTTGTGTAATTTTTCAATTTGAGTTCACCTAATTTTTCTTTCAATGTCACCTTCTTTAGATAAATATTCAAGAGTAAATTTCGCATCTGTGAAAAATCCGTTCCCGTATCCGGATTTTTTAGAGGTGCAATTGCAGTCGTTTAGAGACTTCTTGCAATTAGACACACCTACCGAAAAAAGAAAAAACGAGGGACTTTATAAGGTGTTTGCCGAAAACTTTCCTATTGCAGACACCCGCAACAACTTTGTCTTAGAGTTCCTTGATTACTATATCGACCCACCGCGCTACACGATCGATGAGTGTCTCGATCATGGTTTGACCTATAGTGTACCGTTGAAGGCGAAACTTAAGTTGTATTGTACCGACCCCGACCATGAGGAATTCGACACCGTGATAGAGGATGTCTATCTCGGCACAATCCCATATATGACCGATAAAGGCACTTTTGTTATCAATGGTGCCGAGCGTGTTGTTGTTTCTCAGCTCCACCGTTCGCCCGGTGTGTTCTTTGGTCAGAGCGTTCATGCCAACGGCACTAAACTTTACAGCGCCCGCATTATTCCATTCCGCGGCTCTTGGATTGAATTCGCTACCGACATCAACAATGTGATGTATGCCTACATCGACCGCAAAAAGAAATTGCCGGTTACCACTTTGTTGCGTGCTATCGGTTACGAGACCGACAAGGACATTATGGAAATCTTCAATCTTGCTGAAGAAATCAAGGTAACTAAAACTGAACTCAAAAAAATCGTTGGACGTAAACTCGCTGCCCGTGTGCTCAAAACATGGGTTGAAGACTTTGTCGATGAGGATACCGGTGAGGTGGTTTCTATCGAGCGTAACGAGGTTGTTCTCGACCGCGAGACCGAAATCCAGGCAGAGGATATCGATAAGATTATCGATTCGGGTGTTCAAACCGTCTTTGTTCACCGCGAGGATGCCAACACCAACGATTTCGCAATTATCTTTAACACTCTTCAAAAAGATACCAGCAACTCTGAAAAAGAGGCTGTCAACTATATCTATCGTCAATTACGCAACGCAGATCCGCCGGACGATGCAAGTGCCCGCGAGGTTATCCAAGGGCTCTTCTTCAGCGAGAAGCGTTACGACCTCGGTGAAGTGGGACGTTACCGTATCAACAAGAAACTCAATCTTGCCACTTCTCCCGAAGTGAAGGTGCTCACCAAGGAAGATATCGTTGAGATTATCAAATATCTCATCCAATTGATCAACAGCAAAACCGATGTTGACGATATCGACCACTTGAGCAACCGTCGTGTGCGCACCGTTGGCGAGCAACTCTACAACCAATTTGGTGTGGGTCTTGCCCGCATGACTCGCACTATCCGCGAGCGCATGAATGTCCGCGACAGCGAGACTTTCAAGCCCACCGACCTTATCAACGCCAAGACAGTGTCGTCGGTTATCAACACCTTCTTCGGCACTAACGCCTTGTCGCAATTCATGGACCAGACCAACCCGCTTGCCGAAATGACTCACAAGCGCCGTATGTCGGCTCTCGGTCCCGGCGGTCTTTCCCGTGAACGCGCCGGTTTCGAGGTGCGCGACGTGCACTACACCCACTATGGTCGTCTCTGCCCGATTGAGACTCCTGAAGGTCCTAACATCGGTCTTATTTCTTCACTCTGTATCTACGCCAAGATCGATAACCTCGGATTTATCGAGACTCCTTATCGCAAGGTGGAAAATGCACGAGTAAATCTCAATAACGATGAAATCGTCTATCTCGCTGCCGAGCAGGAAGAGGGCAAGATTATCGCCCAAGGTAATGCTCCGCTCAACGACGATGGTACATTCATCCGCACTAAGGTAAAAGCGCGTCTCGACGCCGACTTCCCTGTAGTAGCACCCGGCGAGGTGGAATACATGGACGTGTCGCCATCGCAGATTGCGTCTATCGCCGCTGCACTCATTCCGTTCCTCGAGCACGACGACGCCAACCGCGCCCTCATGGGTTCTAACATGATGCGCCAGGCTGTGCCTTTGCTTCGCAGTGAGGCTCCTATCGTCGGTACAGGTCTCGAAGGTCAGTTGATTCGCGATTCTCGCACTCAAATCACTGCCGAGGGTCCCGGTGTCGTAGAATTTGTCGATGCAAGCGTTATCCGCATCCGCTACGACCGCACCGAGGAAGAGGAATTTGTAAGTTTTGAAAGCGCAGTTAAAGAATACAACATTCCGAAGTTCCGCAAGACCAACCAAAGCACTTCCATCGACCTCCGTCCTATCTGCAACAAGGGCGACAGAGTGGAAAAAGGCACTATCCTCACCGAAGGTTACTCCACCGAGAATGGCGAGCTCGCCCTCGGCCGCAACCTCAAGGTGGCTTACATGCCTTGGAAGGGTTACAACTACGAGGACGCCATCGTGCTCAACGAGCGCATGGTTGCCGAGGATATCCTCACCAGCGTTCACGTGGATGAATACACCCTCGAAGTGCGCGAGACTAAACGCGGTATGGAGGAACTCACTTCCGATATTCCGAATGTGAGCGAGGATGCCACCAAGGACCTCGACGAGCGCGGTATCATCCGTGTCGGCGCACATGTGGTTCCCGGCGATATTCTCATCGGTAAAATCACTCCTAAGGGCGAAAGCGACCCAACTCCCGAGGAGAAACTCCTCCGCGCCATCTTCGGCGACAAAGCCGGCGATGTGAAGGATGCTTCGCTCAAGGCTTCTCCTTCTTTGAAAGGTGTCGTTATCGGCACACGCCTCTTTGCGCGCGCTGTCAAGACCAAGACATCGAGAAAAACCGTCGCTGCCCAGCTTCCTTTGCTCGACGAAGAATACGAAGGCAGAATGGACGCTCTCAAGGACCTCCTTGTTGAAAAACTCATGACTCTCACTGAAGGAAAGACCTCTGCCGGAGTGAAAGACTTCATTGGCTCGGAAATCATCCCGAAGGGTGCTCCGTTTACCGCCGCTCTGCTCAAAGGGCTCGACTACGCTACCCTTATCCTCAGCAAGTGGACCAACGACGCCAAGAAGAACGACTTGATTCGCGAGACCATCATCAACTATATCCGCAAACACAAGGAAATCGATGCCGAATTGCACCGCAAGAAACTCGACATCTCGATTGGTGACGAACTTCCTTCGGGCATCATGCAGATGGCCAAGGTGTATATCGCCAAGAAACGTAAAATAGGTGTCGGTGATAAGATGGCAGGTCGCCACGGTAACAAAGGTATCGTTTCGCGCGTAGTGCGCAAAGAAGATATGCCGTTCCTTGCCGATGGTACCCCCGTTGATATCGTCCTCAACCCGCTCGGTGTGCCTTCTCGTATGAACATCGGTCAGATTTTCGAGGCTGTCCTCGGGTGGGCTGGTCGTGAACTCGGTCTCAAGTTTGCAACCCCGATTTTCGACGGTGCATCGCTCGACGACCTCAACGAATACACCGACAAGGCAGGTCTTCCGCGCTATGGCAAGACTTATCTCTACGATGGTGGCACAGGCGAGCGCTTCGACCAGCCGGCAACTGTGGGCGTAACCTATATGCTCAAACTCGGACACATGGTTGAAGACAAGATGCACGCCCGCAGCATCGGTCCTTACTCTTTGATTACACAACAGCCACTCGGTGGTAAGGCACAATTCGGTGGTCAGCGTTTCGGTGAAATGGAGGTTTGGGCGCTCGAGGCATTCGGCGCATCCCACATTTTGCAGGAAATTCTCACCATCAAGAGTGATGACGTTATGGGCCGTAGCAAGGCTTACGAGGCTATCGTCAAAGGCGAGCCGATGCCTGCTCCCGGTATCCCGGAATCGCTCAACGTGTTGCTCCACGAATTGCGTG
Organism: Bacteroidales bacterium; assembly: GCA_004557195.1. GTDB lineage: Bacteria > Bacteroidota > Bacteroidia > Bacteroidales > Muribaculaceae > W0P31-042. Next base: position 4,733 of record SFER01000084.1, read on the forward strand.
GTTTGGGTCTTAGCATTAACTTAGAATAATTTTTCATGCCAGGGTAAGTCGCCCCCTCGTGGGGCGGCTTGTCGCGGCAAAAACTCTTTATAAGAAAACTATAAAATATGGCTTTTAGAAACGACAACAAAGTAAAGAGTAACTTTTCGAAGATTTCAATCGGACTTGCTTCGCCCGAGGAAATCAAGAATAACTCCAGCGGCGAGGTACTAAAACCCGAAACCATCAACTATCGCACTTACAAGCCTGAGCGCGATGGTCTTTTCTGCGAGCGCATCTTCGGTCCCGTGAAAGACTATGAGTGCCATTGCGGAAAATACAAGAGAATTCGTTACAAGGGTATTGTGTGCGACCGATGCGGTGTTGAGGTTACCGAGAAGAAGGTGCGTCGCGAAAGAATGGGACACATCGACCTTGTGGTGCCTGTGGCTCACATCTGGTATTTCCGCTCTCTCCCCAACAAAATCGGTTATCTTTTGGGCTTGCCCACAAAGAAACTCGACGCTGTTATCTATTACGAAAGATATATCATCGTCAAGCCCGGTATCGCTGCCGAGGAACAATATGGCTCGCATGAGAAGATGGAACTTCTCTCGGAAGATGAGTACCTCGAATTGATGGACAAGCTTCCGGCAGACAACCAACGCCTCGATGACGCCGACCCCAACAAGTTTATCGCTAAAATGGGTGCCGATGCCATCTACGATTTGTTGTGCGAACTTGACCTCGATGCGCTCTCCTACGAATTGCGTGAGCGCGCAGGCAAAGAAGGCTCGCAACAACGCAAAATCGAGGCTCTCAAGCGCCTCCAAGTTGTTGAGTCGTTCCGCGCTTCCAAGCAACGCAACCGCCCCGAATGGATGATTCTCAAAATCATCCCTGTGATTCCGCCCGAGTTGCGTCCCCTCGTTCCCCTCGATGGCGGTCGTTTTGCTACCAGCGACCTCAACGACCTCTATCGTCGCGTGATTATCCGCAACAATCGTCTTAAACGACTCATCGAAATCAAAGCCCCCGAGGTGATTCTCCGCAACGAGAAACGTATGCTCCAGGAGGCTGTAGATTCTTTGCTCGACAACTCTCGCAAATCGAGCGCTGTCAAGACCGATGCCAACCGTCCGCTCAAGTCGCTCTCCGACTCTCTCAAGGGTAAGCAAGGCCGCTTCCGCCAGAACCTTCTTGGTAAGCGTGTCGATTACTCCGCCCGTTCGGTTATCGTCGTTGGTCCCGAGCTCAAAATGCACGAATGTGGTATCCCCAAATATATGGCTGCCGAACTCTACAAGCCATTCATCATCCGCAAGCTCATCGAGCGCGGTATCGTGAAGACTGTGAAGAGCGCCAAGAAAATCGTTGACCGCAAGGAACCGGTTGTTTGGGATATCCTCGAATATGTAATGAAAGGCCATCCGGTGCTCCTCAACCGTGCCCCAACACTTCACCGTCTCGGTATCCAGGCATTCCAGCCCAAAATGATTGAAGGTAAGGCTATCCAGTTGCACCCGCTCGCTTGTACCGCGTTCAACGCCGACTTCGACGGCGACCAGATGGCTGTTCACCTCCCACTCGGCAATGAGGCTGTTCTCGAGGCTCAAATGCTCATGCTTGGTGCCCACAACATCCTCAACCCTGCCAACGGCGCACCTATCACCGTGCCTTCGCAGGACATGGTGCTCGGTCTTTACTACATCTCCAAGCTCCGCAAGGGCGACAAGGGCGAAGGCCTCGTGTTCTACGGCCAAGAAGAAGCCGAAGTTGCCTACAATGAGGGTAAGGTTACTCTCCACGCCCCCATTTCGGTGGTTGTTAAAGACCTCGACGAAAACGGCAACATCGTGGATGTGCTCAAAGAGAACACCTCGGTGGGTCGTCTCCTCGTCAACCAATATGTGCCTAACGAAATCGGCTACGTCAACGAAATCATCTCTAAAAAATCGTTGCGCGACATCATCAGCCGTGTTATCAAGGCTTGCGGTGTAACCCGTTCGGCTCAATTCCTCGACGATATCAAGAACCTCGGTTACTACATGGCGTTCAAGGGCGGCTTGTCGTTCAACCTTGGCGACATCATCGTCCCCGAGGAGAAACAAGCCCTCGTGCAAGAAGGCTACAACCAGGTGGAAGAGGTTATGGCTAACTATAGCATGGGTTTCATCACCAATACAGAGCGTTACAACCAGATTATCGATATTTGGACACACGTCAACAGCGAACTTACTTCCACTCTCATGAAGCAGCTCGCAGCCGACCAGCAAGGATTCAACTCCGTGTATATGATGCTCGACTCCGGTGCCCGTGGTTCTAAAGACCAGATTCGTCAGCTCTCCGGTATGCGTGGTCTTATGGCGAAACCGCAGAAGAGTGGTGCCGAAGGCGGTCAGATTATCGAGAACCCGATTTTGGCAAACTTCAAGGAGGGTCTTTCGGTGCTCGAGTACTTTATCTCAACCCACGGTGCTCGTAAGGGTCTTGCCGATACCGCGTTGAAGACTGCCGATGCCGGTTACCTCACACGCCGTCTTGTCGATGTGGCTCACGATGTGATTATCACCGAAGAAGACTGCGGCACTCTCCGCGGACTTGTTTGCACCGAGGTTAAGAACAACGAAGACGTTGTTGCCACCCTTGGTGAGCGCATCCTCGGTCGTGTGGCTGTGTATGACGTTGTCAACCCCGTTACCGGCGAAGTTATCGTTCATGCCGGCGAGGAAATCAACGAGGCTGCAGCCGACGCAATCAACAATTCGCCTATCGAATCGGTTGAAATCCGCTCGGTTCTCACCTGCGAATCCAAGAAGGGTGTTTGCGCCAAGTGCTACGGTCGCAACCTTGCTACCAACCGCATGGTGCAGAAAGGCGAGGCTGTCGGCGTAATCGCTGCTCAGTCTATCGGTGAGCCGGGTACTCAGTTGACACTCCGTACATTCCACGTCGGTGGTGTGGCTTCTAATATCGCTGCCGTCAACTCTATCGTTTCTCGCTACGATGGTATCCTCGAGATTGATGAGTTGCGCACCGTTGATGCCGAAGACCATCAAGTGGTTGTAGGTCGTCTCGCCGAAATGCGAATCATCGACCCCAACACCAAGATGACTCTCACTACCGCCAACATATCCTACGGTTCTAAACTCTACAAGAAGAATGGCGACATGGTGAAGAAAGGCGACCTCATCTGCGAATGGGACCCCTTCAACGCCGTTATCGTCTGCGAGGTGAAAGGTACTATCCGCTTCGCCAACGTAATCGAAGGTGTTACCTACCGCATCGAGCGTGACGAATCTACCGGTATCGGTGAGAAGATTATCACCGAGTCGAAAGACCGCACAAAAGCCCCCGAAGCTCAACTCTTCGACGAGACCGGCGAACTTATCAAGACTTACACTCTCCCCGTTGGTGCTCACCTCATGGTTGAAGAAGGCACCGAACTCAAATCGGGCGAAGTGTTTGTCAAGATTCCGCGCGCTGTCGGCGGTGCCGGCGACATCACCGGTGGTCTCCCACGTGTTACCGAGCTCTTCGAAGCCCGCAACCCGTCAAATCCTGCTATCGTCAGCGAAATCGACGGCGAGGTTAAATTCGGTAAGCTCAAACGCGGTAACCGCGAGATTATCGTTACCAACAAACTTGGTGATGAGATGACCTACCTCGTGCCGCTCTCCAAGCAGATTCTTGTTCAGGAAAACGACTATGTCCGTGCAGGTACTCCACTCTCCGATGGTGCCGTTACCCCAACCGACATCCTCAATATCAAGGGTCCCACTGCAGTTCAAGACTATATCGTGAACGAAGTTCAGGACGTTTACCGCCTCCAGGGTGTGAAAATCAACGACAAGCACTTCGAGGTTATCGTTCGCCAGATGATGCGCAAAGTCACCATCATCGACGCCGGCGACACTCGATTCCTTCCGCAGCAAATCGTTGACAAACGCGAATTTATGGAGGAGAACGACCGCATCTGGGGCAAGAAAGTCGTTGTCGATGCAGGCGATTCAACCACTTTGACCAATGGTCAGATTATCACCGCTCGCAAGCTCCGCGATGAAAACTCTGCCCTCAAGCGCAAAGACTTGAAACTCGTTGTTGTTCGCGACGCACTTCCTGCTACCTCCGAGCAGATTCTCCAAGGTATCACTCGCGCCGCACTCCAGACTTCAAGCTTCATCTCGGCTGCATCGTTCCAGGAAACCACCAAGGTGCTCAACGAAGCCGCTATCAACGGCAAAGTCGATACACTCGAAGGTATGAAAGAGAACGTAATCTGCGGTCACTTGATTCCTGCCGGTACAGGTCTCCGCGAATACGACAAGATCATCGTTGGAAGTCGCGAAGAATTTGACAAGGCAAGTCTCGGATACGACAACGTCGAAGTTCCCGAGGCAATCGACAAAGAATAAGGCTCTTTTGTAAACATCAGTTTATCCATAACTTAAAGGCTGCTTCGGCAGCCTTTTTTTGTGTTCGCCCAGCACGAACGTATTCTAATGGGTGCAAGTCCCTAAGCCGCCCTAACAGTGGGAAGGCTACAGCTGAAGGCAAGGGTGTCCCCGTG
>SFER01000085.1 GCA_004557195.1 Bacteroidales bacterium
GAAATGTGTCTTTACATAGCCAAACAACAAACCGAGAATGTGAGAATCGGCATAATCTGCCCCTACTCCGCCCAGGCGCAACTCATAAAAAGCATTATTGAATTTAGACGCGACAAGCCCGACAATGTCGAGATAAATGTTGGCACCATACATGGATTCCAAGGAGACGAATGCGACATTATTTTTGCAGTTTTCAATCCACCCACAGGATTAAAAGGAGCCGCCGAGAAAATAATGCTCAACAATCGCAGTATTATTAATGTTGCAATAAGCCGTGCAAGTGATTATTTGTTTATACTTATGCCCCACAGCGACACAGACTATTATGACAATCTTGTTGAATTAAAAAAGTTATGTTCCATATGCAAAGGAATGGAAAATGACGGCAATGTAACACTCAACAATTGCGAAAACTTCGAAGAGAATATATTTGAGGACCGCGCGTTTATTGAGAAAAATACATTTGTTACTTCCCACCAATTGACAAATGTATATACTCAGAGTGAGAAACGATATGAGGTGCACATCGACGAGAAGTCGGTTGATATCCAGCTCTCGGGTGATGGCTACGAGGAATAGATGGAAGCATGTCAAGGAACCGGGGCAAAGTTACGGCGCTCGAGGGGGCGATGGATGCATTTTGCGCGGATTTTTGCGATTTAAGAATATTTTAACGCTTCCGCTCCCGTGAAATGCTCCGACACTCGAAATCCACAAGCTCCACACACACGAAAGAAGGCAGGGACGCGCCCTGCCTTCTGTGGTTGCTATGTGTGGATGTGGATTTACTGTTGGCTGGCAGCGTTGATCATCTCTTGGCTTGCGGTGATAAACATCTCCACGCGGCGGTTTTGAGCGCGACCTTCGGCGGTCTCGTTGGTAGCAACGGGGTTAGCCCAGCCTTCGCCTTTCGATTTGAGGCGAGAACCGCTCACGCCCTGACCCATGAGGTAGTTGCGCACAGCGTCGGCGCGCTCTTGCGAGAGGCGCATATTGAGGTCGTAGCCACCGGTGTTGTCGGTGTAGCCGATGATTGTGAAATCGGTCTGCGGATTCTGGTTCAAGTTGATAGCGATGCGGCTCAATGAAGCTTTGGAAGCCTCGCTGAGGGCGGCAGAACCGGTCTTGAAGAGGATGGCGTTGTCGAGCACGAGTTTGATAGCGTCGAGATTGTTGCTGTCTTTAACGGTCTCGATTTGGGCATCCGTGCCTGTTTGGGCAAGCGATTCTTCGAGTTGCTTTTTCTGCTTGTCCATCTTGTTTCCGATAATAGCACCTGTTCCGGCTCCAACGGCAGTACCCACGAGGGCGCCAATCCATGCGCCTTTGCCTCCGCCTGCGAGGGCACCGATACCTGCGCCTACGGCAGCACCTGCGGCGCCACCGGCTGTTGCGCCTTGACCTGTCTTACTCATTCCCTGCCATGTGCTGCAACCGGTCATAGGCGCGAGCATTGCGAGGCAGAGAGCCAAAATTGAAAGATTTTTTACAATTTTCATAATGTTCTTCTTTTTATGGTTTAACAATTTCACTTAGATATTTCAAATGTCGTTGCGCCACCACGCGGCTGTCGTTGTGCTTGGCGACAAACTCCACGCTGCGGCGCGATAGCTCTGGGAGGCGGCTTTTGTTAGCCACAATCCATTCGAGTTTTTGCTCGATGTCGCCTCCGTCGAGAGGCGAGATGTTGATGATGGGGCGATTTTCCTGCTCGCCGATAAAGTCGTAGTATTCCGGCTCGGCGCCGCTCACCGCCACCATTCCGCGCGCCATTCCCAGCAGGGCATTGGTCGCCGGGGTGTAGCTGTACAACTGGTCGAGCATCACATGCGAGCTGTTCAGCCGCTCGATGTATTCGCGATACGGCACATTGCTCACAAGTTCCATCTCCGCCTTGTCGGGATGCCGCTCCACCACGTTTTTGAGAGCGGCAAGGATTCGGTCGGTGCCCTTGAGCGCCATTCTGTCGCGATGGTATCCGAGGAAGAAGCGCACTTTGGCTGGCTCCTCCTCTATTATGTGCCGGTCGATGCCCGAAGTTTTGATGGGAATGCCGCCGTAGCGCAGTTTGTCGGGAATCACCTTCCGATATGCCTCGTGATACTCCCACAGGCAGGCGATAAGCATGTCGATGCCCTCGGCTACCCCTTCGGCGAGGCGACGCATTGCGTCGGTGGTCCATTCGTGCTCCTTGCCGGGCAACAAAGTGGCATAGGGGGAGGGAGAGGAACCGATGCGGAAGTCGCTGTAGCGATAGGTTTCGCAATCGAGACACGCCTTTACATAATAGTAGTCGGTGTTGAGCATCGAATAAACCACATGCCGATTGTGTCGGCGCAGATAGCGGAACACCGCAAGCAGTTTTTCGGGGCGCAAATCGAGGAAATTGAGTGAGAAAATATACACAACGTCCCAGCCGCGCATTTTCGGGAGGAGCGACAGCAGGCGAGCGCCATAGCGCACTGCGCCGGCGAATCCGGGGCGGCGCGTGATGTCGATGTCGCGGGCGGTGTCCATCCACCGGCACCCCTCCGACATTATCGTAACGCTGTGTCCCAAGGCTCTAAATTCCTCTGCCAGAGTTACATGAAAGTTGCTTGCATCGCCTACTATGAGTATATTCATCGTCTATTCTCGATTGAGAGCATAAAGATAGTAAGAATTTTGTTTATGGTGAATAACGAATATCGTTTTTATTAGTTTTTTTCACAATAAACAAGCCGCGGATGCGTTTTGTTTATATATGGGCAGGAATCGAAGCAAACGCACACTTTTCGTCCTCGCATGCTATGACTGGATGCGAGACTATGCGATGTCGGTGGTAGGCAGATTATTCACCGACAATTGCCACGTCGTCGCTGTGCTGGAACAACCGAGCAAAGCGGCGGATTTCGCCCGTTTCCCCGGCGACAAAGTTACAATAATCGAGATGCCCGGCAATGCCATCGCGCGGCGCGCCTTCGTAATCTATCCGCTGCCGCTCATCCGAGCCATCAACCGCATAATCAAGGAGAAAGAGATTGAATTGGTCTATTCGGTAACTATCGACACCTGGCTCAGCCGCTTCCTGCCGAGGCTGCAACGGCGCATCCCTGTTCTTTACACCATTCACAACGCAATAGCCCACGAAACCGTCCGCGAATCGCTGCTCAAGCGCATCAACCACCATCTGCTTTTTGCCGCGCCTGCCAACAGGCTCGTGAAGAAGATGAAATGGACGGTAACCAACAGTGTGTGCCAGCAAACCTACCTGCGCAACCATTTCCCTGCCCACACAGTCCATTTCATGCCGTTTCCATCGCTTGTCAACAAGACAATCGCAACCGGCGACACCCCGGTGGCAGAACTCGAAGGGAAAGAGCGTTACATCCTGTTTTTCGGGCGAATCGAACTCTACAAGGGGGTGCATCTCCTGTATGACGCTTATCGGCAACACCCCGAGTTGCACTCGCTGCCACTGGTGATTGCCGGCTCGGGAAACATCTATTTCGAGCACGACGAGAGCGACAACATCGTGTTTGTCAATCGGTTTATCGCCGACGAGGAGGTTGCCCGGCTCTTCTCCCGCGCAGCCGTGGTGGTGTATCCCTACACATCAGCGACACAATCGGGAGTGCTCTCGATAGCCTCCTATTTCGATGTGCCGATGGTGCTTGGCGACGTGCCATATTTCCGCGAAGTAGCATCGGGCAAACCCGGCATCGAGATTGTGGATGCCGCCGACAGCGACCTTTTGGCGCAGGCAATAACCAAGATGGCAGAATCGGGCACCGGCTCCCGACCGCTCTACAACGAGGCATATTCCGAAATCTCCTACAAGCAGCATTTCGATGAAATTGCCGATGACACTATAAACGCATTTAAGTTATGGAAATCTCGATAGTAATCCCCGTTTTCAACCGGGAAAAACTGATTATTCGTGCTCTCGACTCGGTGATGGCGCAGACACACAAGCACCTGCACATCATCGTCATAGACAACAACTCCACCGATGGCACGCTCGCCGCCGTGGAGCAATATGCCGATAGCCACCGCACCGACGAAACCCGCTTCACCATCGCCTCGCAGCCCATTCCCGGCGCTGCGGCGGCAAGACACAAAGGAAGCGAACTCGCCGACACCGAGTGGATTATGTTCTTCGACAGCGACGACACCATGCTCCCCGACCTCGTTGAGCGATATGTCAACGCCATCAACAGCGAAGACGACCAACTCATGCTGGTGTGCACCGGTGCCACGGTGCAGCAACCCGACGGGAAGCTAATCGAGAAGCCGATTTTCGACCGCAACCCTATCGAAAACCACATTTTCCACTCGTTTCTCGCCACTCAGCGCATGATTGTGCGGAAATCCTATCTTGAGCAGTGCGGCAACTGGAACCACGATGCAAAAATTTGGAATGACTGGGAGCTGGGGCTGCGACTGCTCCTCCCCCACCCCTCAACCTTGGTAATGGGCGGCAAATCGTCGGTGGTAATCCACCCTCAAACCGAATCTATCACCGGAACCGACTACTCCTCGCGGGCGGAGAGCATCCTCGCCACTATCGACATTGCCGAAGCGGCTGTGAATCTCTTTTTCGACGAGAACCCGGAGCGCACGTTCAAGCCGTGCCGCGAACGCATCCTCCGCCTCCTCGACTACAAGCGCATGGCGCTCGCCGGACTCTGCGAGCACGAGCATAAAGGCGCGGGGAAAGCGCTACGCGACAAAGTCCTTGCCAAATATGCCAAATCGAGCAGCACGCGCCGATTTATCTTCTCGCTGATATTCGACCACACCGCCACCGGGCTCCGCGGCTCCTACATCTGGGCGCACTTCTTATAGCCCCCATATCTAAAAAATCACTATCTTTGCACCATATTTTTATCCCACATTGCAATTATGGACAAGGCAAATAATGGAATGAATAATTGGATTGAAGGAATTCCTTACGAATTGGCGTTCTGGAACAACTTGTATCGCTGGCGGTGGACCTACGAGGGGCTGCTTTCGTGGTCGAACTACGGGAAGGAGCTGCGCCTCGAGGGTATCGACGCCCGGAGTGTGCTTCTCTCGGCGACAACGGCAACTGCCGCAACATCGCGCAGCGGCAAGCCGATTGTGCTCGATGTGGGCGCCGGAATGAGCTATGCGCCGGGAAATTTCTACCTCAACGGCACCGAAAAGCAGGAAATCGACATCCGATATATCGACCCGCTCGCATTCCATTACAACCGCATTCTCAAAAAACGCCACAAGAACCTCCCGGAGGTTACTTTCGGCGTTGCCGAATACCTCTCGTCGTGTGTCGCCGACGAAGCCGAATTGGTTATTATCCAAAATGCGCTCGACCACTCGTTCGCCCCTATCAAGGGGATTATCGAGGCGCTACGCACTCTCCACACGGGCGGTTTCCTTTACCTCAACCACCATCCCAATGAGGCTGAGACCGAGGATTATAAGGGCTTCCACAAATTCAACATCTGCGAGGAACAAGGCAAACTCATCATCTGGAACAAGGAAAGCCGCCGGGATGTCAACGAACTGCTCAACGGCTTTGCGACTATCGATGTGAAGACGGTGGAAAACGGGCACATCGTTGCGCTCATAAAAAAGACCGCCGAGGTGCCTGCCAGCCTGTATGACGACAAGGCGTCGATTCGCGAACTGTGCCACAGCAACCATCTCCTGTTCTACCAAGTGTATTCGGGGCATCTCTCCATGAAATTGAAGTGCAGCTACGCTTTCTACAATTTCATCCAGTTTTTTGTGCAGGCGCTCCCGCATAACCTCAAAATCAAATTGAAAAAACTCATAAAACAGGCATAATGCACCCCCGCTCCCTTGCCCGCCAATTTTTTCTCGCTTGAAATCCCAAAAAATTGGCTTATCGTTGGGTAGTGTGGGAGAATTTGCCTAATTTTGTTGAAAATCTAAAATCAACTCATGAATCGCAAAGGAAAACTCTATTTCAGATATGGCACAATGGGGTCGGCAAAGACCGCATTGCTGCTCACTACAGCATACAATTTCGAAGAACGCGGCATGGAATATCTCTGCATGAAGCCGATTATCGACAACCGCGAGAAGGAAAACGTGATTAAGTCGCGTATCGGCATCCAGCGCTCTTGCGAATGGATCTACAGCGACACCGACCTCTACGAATTGGCGAAACGGCTCTTTGAGGAGACGCTCGTGGTGAAGGACTGGATTCTCATCGACGAGGCGCAATTCCTCTCGGCTGCCCAGGTGGATCAATTGGCACGAATTGTCGATGACTACGGCACCAATGTGGTGTGCTACGGCTTGCGCACCGACTTCCAATCTCACCTCTTCGAGGGGAGCAAACGCCTCTTCGAGATTGCCGACACTATCGACGAGATTAAGTCCACTTGCACTTGCGGCCGCAAGACCATTATCAATGCGCGCATCGACGCCCACGGCAATATCGTCACCGACGGCGACCAGGTGGAAATCGGTGGCGACGACAAATATGTGGCGCTGTGCCGCCACTGCTGGCGCAGCCGACGACTGGAATCTACCGAGCGTAACGCTCTCAAATTCAAAAGCGAATAGCAAAAAAGCGGCTCCAACGCCGCTTTTTTTATGTCTTAAACTTCCGGCAGTGTCATGCCCGGCGGAAGGCACGCGGCTACATCGCGCCCATAGTGGATTAGTTCGCGCACTATCGACGAACTGATATGGCTATGCTCCGGGAGGGTGTATAGCAGCACGGTCTCTATGCCGTCGAGCGCGCGATTCACCTCGGCAAGGTTTTTCTCATATTCAAAATCGGCTATCATTCTCACTCCGCGCAGGATGAAGTCGGCATTGTGCTGCCGCGCAAGTTCGACGGTGAGGCACTCATAGCACACCACCTCCACGCGTGGCTCATCGCGATAGAGCGCCGATATCATCTCGAGCCGCTGCTCCGCTCTGAACATCGAGCGCTTGGCGCCGTTCACGCCGATGGCTATCACGATTCGGTCGAATAGCGGCAGGGCGCGCTGCACTATCGAGTGGTGCCCGATGGTGAAGGGGTCGAACGACCCCGGGAACAACGCCACGCGAGGGCGGTTATGCGATGTCGATGTCGGTGTCATCTTCAACTACAAGATTTTCGATTATAAACGATTGGCGCTCCATGGTGTTTTTGCCCATATAGAATTCGAGCATCTCTTTCACGGAGTCGTCTTTGCGCATTGTCACTTTGTCGAGGCGCATGTTGGGTCCGATAAATTCCTTGAATTCCTCGGGCGAGATTTCTCCAAGTCCTTTGAATCGGGTGATTTCGGCGTTGTCGCCAAGTGTCTCGATGGCTTTCACGCGCTCTTCGTCGGTGTAGCAATAGTAGGTCTCTACTGTCGATGAGGCGGCTGCGTCTTTGCTCTTGCGGCTCTGCCGTTTTGCCTCTTTGCGGTTGCGCACGCGGAAGAGCGGTGTTTGCAAGATATACACATGCCCCTTCTTGATGAGGTCGGGGAAGAATTGCAGCAGGAAGGTGAGCATGAGCAAGCGAATGTGCATTCCATCCACATCGGCATCAGTTGCGATTATCACTTTGTTGTATCGCAAGCCGTCCATCCCCTCCTCGATGTTGAGCGCGGCCTGAAGCAGGTTGAATTCCTCGTTTTCATACACCACTTTCTGCGTTTTGCCGAAACTGTTGAGCGGCTTGCCTCGGAGCGAGAACACCGCCTGGGTTTTCACATCGCGTATCTTGGTGATGGAGCCGGTCGCCGAGTTACCCTCGGTGATGAATATCGACGATTCTTCGCGCTGGTCCCCCTTGGCGTCGTTGAGGTGGATGAGGCAGTCGCGCAGTTTCTTGTTGTGCAAGGTGGCTTTCTTGGCGCGCTCGCGTGCCTGCTTGGTTACGCCGGCTATCGCTTTGCGCTCTTTCTCCGAGTCGAGGATTTTGCGCAGTAGCACCTCGGCGGTGTTGGGCTCCTTGTGGAGGTAGTTGTCGAGTTCTTTTTTTATAAAGTCGTTGACAAACTTATACACGGTAATGCTGTCGGGCGCGGTGGAGATGTTGCTGCTTCCGAGTTTCACCTTGGTCTGGCTCTCGAAGGTGGGCTCCTGGATGCGGATGCTTATGGCGGCGACTATTCCGTTGCGGATGTCGGAATATTCAAAGTTCTTGTTATAAAATTCCTTCACCGTGCGCGACACCGCCTCGCGGAATGCCGACTGGTGGGTTCCACCCTGCCAGGTGTGCTGGCCGTTGACAAAGGAGTAGTATTCCTCGCCATATTGCGCGGTGTGGGTTATCACAGCCTCGATGTTGTGCCCGGTGAGATGGATGAGCGGATAGAGCGGCTCGTTGGTCATGCAGTCGCGCAGCATGTCGCAGAGTCCGTTCTTGGAGTGGTATTTCCTGCCGTTGAACACGAGGGTGAGACCGGTGTTGAGATAGCTGTAGTTCTTCACCATGGTCTCGATGGTCTCCTCGCGATAACTGTAGTTCACAAAGATGCTGTCGTCGGGGGCAAACTGCACCAAGGTGCCGTCAGGCTCGTCGGTGGGGGTGATTTCGGTCTCCTCGACGAGTTCGCCGGCTGCAAACGACACCGACACTTTCTGCCCGTCGCGCACCGACTGGATGAAAAACGACGACGACAGCGCGTTGGTGGCTTTGATACCCACGCCGTTGAGCCCCACCGACATCGAGTAGTTCTCGGTGTCGTATTTCGCTCCGGTGTTCATCTTCGATGCCGCATCGCGCACCGATTTCAAAGGTATGCCGCGCCCATAGTCGCGCACCGACACGGTTTTCTCATCCACTTCGATTTCTATAACCTTACCATAGCCCTGAGTGTGCTCGTCGATGGCGTTGTCAACCACCTCCTTAAATATTACATAAATACCGTCGTCGGGATTCGAGCCGTCGCCGAGTTTGCCGATATACATCCCCGGGCGGCGGCGTATGTGTGTGCGCCAGTCGAGGGTTACAAGGCTGTCGTAACCGCCCTGCCCCGTTGCGCCTGCTGCTTCGATTTCGTCGTTTTCTTTCATGGATCAATGATACATTTTCTCAATTCTTGCAAAAATACAAAAATCACAGCCCAAATCAAAGCGAATTTCAAAAAAAACTCAAAAATCCGCCTCTGCAATCATGTTTTTTGTATTTTTGCAGAAAACTTTGGAATTATGAATATCAAAACCACACTTATAGCAGCCGCTGCATTCCTCCTCCTCACCGGGTGCAAGACCACGGAGCAAAACTATCGCAATGCCTACTCTATCGCTAAGGAGAAGGAGACGCTGAGCATCGAC
>SFER01000086.1 GCA_004557195.1 Bacteroidales bacterium
TTCAATAACCTCGGCTTTAGTACCTGTAACAGAAGGCCAGTCGTTACCCCAAACAGTAGTAATCCAAGAGCCGCGAAATTCGCGCTTAGTGAATGCTGCACTTACAGGCAGTGCAACAAGGAGACACAATATCGCAATAGCGATAGATAATAGTCGTTTTTGCATAATTGTTTTGAGTTTATTCGTTTTAGTTGTTAGCAAAAATAGTTTGTTTGCAAATATAATAAAATTTTTATAGTTGTTAGCAATAAATAGAAAAAATTTTGCTATTTTGTACAAATCAGGCAATTATGAAGTAGTGTCGTTATGATAAGTGACAGCCCGCCGGGGTGCTCATCCAAAAGAAAATCCATTTTCTTTTGTTATTGCGTTCGGTTTGCACTATCTTTGCACTTAGAATGAACGACAACGGCAATATATTATCACAAATTCCGATTAAAAACCCGGAACGATGGTCGCTCTCGCTGCGTATCTCGCAACGCGAGATGGAATATCTGTTGTTCGCCCCCGACGACGACAACGCCATTATCACCGGTATTATCGCCCTCTCTACGGCTTCCGACAATCCTCGGAAGGCTGTAGAAGATGCTATTTACGACAATGCGGCTCTCCTGGGCGACTTCAAGACGGTGAATGTGCTTTTCGACAACGACATCTATGCCTTGGTGCCTGGCGGCGCACCCCTGCAGGCGGTGTTTGAGGCTTCTTTCCCCGGTTTCGACGGCGAAATGCTCTCCTCGTCTTTGCGCGGCGACATCACCTTGGTGTATGGCGTCATGGATGGCATCACCTCCTTTTTCAACCGCACCTACACCCGCTGCTCTTTCCACCACACCATCGGTGTGCTGCACGATTTCTACCACCGCAAGGCGGCTCTCGCCAATTCGGCGAAACTCTATGCCGTGCTTCTCGGCGACCGTATCGCCGTGTGCTGCTTCAAGGGGGGAAAAACCATGCTCGCCGCTGTGAACACCTTCCGACACATCAACGATGCCGCCTACTATATCCTCGCGGCGTGGGCTGACGCCCGAATGGACGCAAAAGCCGACGAAGTGCAGATTGCCGGCGACAACAAGGAGCGCAACTCGCTCATCGACACCCTGAGGCAACAAATCACTTTCGTTATGGCGGCAGCGTTCCCGGCATCGATTCTCAAGCGAGGCTCCTCGCTTCAAAACATATCTTTCGACCTAACATTAGCGGCTCTATGCGAATAATCAGAGGAAAATACGGGCGACGACGCTTCGACGTGCCCGGCAACATATCGGCGCGACCCACTACCGACTTCGCGCGCGAAAACATATTTAATGTGCTCGAAAACCTTGTCGATTTTGAAGGGCTTTCGGCTCTCGACCTCTTCGGAGGCACCGGCGCTATAAGTTTCGAGTTTCTCTCGCGCGGTTGCGAGGAGGTAACCACCGTCGAGAAAGCCCCCGTGCAGGTGAATTTCATAAGGAAAGTGAAGGAAATGCTCAATGCGCAGAACCTCACCCTCGTGAAAGGCGACGTGTTCCGCTTTATCGACTCCTGCGAGAAAAAATTTGACATCATCTTTGCCGACCCGCCATACGACCTCCCCAACTTTGCCGAGGTGCCGGAGCGAATCCTCGCGTCGAAAATGCTCAAAGACGATACAATCGTGGTGATTGAGCACTCGAAGAACTACGATTTCAGTGCGTTGCCACACTTCACACAGCACAGAATCTACGGCAGCGTGAATTTCTCCATTTTCAGAATGGACGAATAGCCATACACTCAACACAGAAATGACAAAAGAAAGCACAAATCGCGGCGCAGGCATCATCGCAGGCATCTTTGCCGCCGTGTCGTTTGGTTTCATACCGGTGTTCAGCAAGCCTGTTCTCGCGGCAGGGGTGTCTAGCACTTGCCTGCTGTTTTATCGGTTCCTATTCGCCACAGTGATGCTCTTCGCGCTCATGCTCATGCGGCGCGAATCGCTGCGCATCCCGGTGAGAATCATCCCGGCAATGCTCCTGCTCGCCGTGTTCTACAGCATCTCGGGGGGCTTCCTCGTCCTCGGATATGAATATATGGCAGGCGGAGTTACGCAAGTAATCCACTTCACCTACCCCATTTGGGTGATGCTTATCCTCGTGGTTGCCTATCGCGAGAGGATACGCCACTCCTCGATAGTAGCCATCCTGCTCGCCATCGTCGGCATCTACTGCCTCGGGGTGCTCGGCGGAAACGCCTCGTTCATCCCCGGAGCAAACAAGCCTGCCGGGGTGGTGATTGTGCTCCTCTCGGGGCTCGCCTGCGCCTCCTATATGGTGGGCGTGAACAAAACCGGCGCACACCGTCTCTCGTCGCTCGCCCTCACTTTCTGGCTCATCCTTTTCAGCACCATCTTTTTCGGCACGATATCCTATCTCAACGGCTCCCTGAGGCTCCTCACCGAGCCGACGATGGTAGCCAACTTCACCGGATTGGCGTTTATCTCCACGGTAATCTCCAATTTCCTGCTTGTGTATTCAATAAAGAATGTAGGTTCGACGCTCGCCGCCATCCTCGGTGCGCTTGAGCCGCTCACATCGGTGCTCGCCTGCATCCTCGTCTTCAACGAGCCGTTCACACTCCCCATCGCCGCCGGTATCGCCCTCATCATCAACGCCGTGATAATCGTCATCCTCCGCAACCGCTAAAAGCGGCTTTTGCCGCCGGGGTGCTCGCCGCTTGTTAGCGCTGCTTACGCAGCGCTGGGGTTGTGGCACAAAAAAAGAGGCTGCGGGGGCAGCCTCTGGGGGATTGCCGGTGGCTATCTTGCCATCTTTATCACTTTGGTGCCGCCGGCGGTTACCACCTTGATGAGGGATACGCCTTGCGGGAGGTCGTTGAGCTCGGTGCGTGTGCCTTTGACATCGATTGTGCCGACAAGCGCGCCTGCTGCGGTATATACCTCGACCATCTTGACATCTTGCGGTGTCGGAATTACGAGTGTGCGACCCTCGACACGGATAGCATCGGCTGAAACGTCTTCAACACCCGATTCGCCGCCATAGACAAATTTGCGTGTAGGGGTGAAATCGGTGGTGATGGTGCCGCCTGTCTCGTTGATATAGGTGGCGCGTGCACGCACATAGTAGGTGGTGCCTTGGGCAAACGCCGGTTTTGTCAATTGCGAGAGCGTCTTGGTGGCATAGGTGAACGCCGGGAGGGTGTAGATGCCGCTGGAGCGTGGCGGGAACGACTCGCTTGCGCTAATCTCCACGCGGAATTGTGATGCGCCTTTCTGCTCGTTGAGCACGATGGCGTTGTCGCCGAAAATGGTTGCTCCATCCACTGCCGGAGTAACAAATTCGGGCACGGATGCGCCGATATACTCCATTGTGAACGGCAGCGGGTCGCTTTCGATGATTTGGTCGCCCGAGCCAACCGAAAGTTGGGCATAATAGGTGGCGCCCGACACAAGAGCGGTTTCGGGGAGAGTGTATTCTCCGCCCATAACCTCAGCGTCGATAATCGGGTCGCTCATGTCGATGTTTTCCGACACTTTCACGTTGTAAATTGTCGCCTCGGCAGCGTCCCAAGTGAATTTGTC
Organism: Bacteroidales bacterium; assembly: GCA_004557195.1. Lineage (GTDB taxonomy): Bacteria > Bacteroidota > Bacteroidia > Bacteroidales > Muribaculaceae > W0P31-042. Next base: position 3,560 of record SFER01000086.1, read on the forward strand.
GCCGAGCTTCACCGCGCCGCTTGTGGCGGTGGGGTAGGTGTATTGGAGGCGTGCAAATTCACAATTGCCCACAGCGCTGTAGGTGTCGGCGCAGTTGGCTTCCATAGCGCGGACACGCCAATAGAGCTGAGTGCCGTCGGGGATAGATGGGAGCAAAGTGGAGGGGATATACTTGTCGGTGGTCATATTGCTATACACCGGTTGAGTGAAATCCTTGTCGCGAGCTATTTCGATAACAAAACGGCGTGCATCGCTTGTCCAGCGGAGGTGGAAGAAGCCTTGCACCTTCTCGCCGGCGGTATGGCGGTAGAGCGTTACCTCCGGGGCTTTTCCGAGCGACTCGCCCACCATGAGCGCGCTGCTCTCGTGGCCGTAGCGGTCGAGAGTGGCAACGGCAAAGTTGCAATCGGCTGCGGTCTCGGCATCGGGAGTGTAACTTTCGGTGTATGTAATAGCCTTGATATACTCCTCTTGGTGGTCGAAATCGGCTTTTGCAAGCGATTTCGGGAAGGCATATACAATGTAGCGCACGTTGTCGGCACCCTTCCAAGTGAGAGTGGTGCCGTCGAAAGCCACTTGCGAAGGCATCGGCACATCGCCCCACGCTTCCCACGACATTGCCGGAGTCCAAGTCTTGTTGGTGTAGAGATTATAGCGGAGAGTGCTTGTGAGGCGCACTTTCACGCGGCTCACCGTCTTGGCGGCGTTGAAGAGGTTAATCCAGGGGAAGAAAACATATCCGGGAGCGTGGTGGCTGCTGTTGTTGCGAGTAACGCGAATCTCATCGAGGATTTGGTCGAAATCCTCAACATTGGGGTAAGCCACAATCGACTGCGCGGGATAGATGTGGCGGTCGAATTTCTTGGCGATGTAGTAGTACCACACAGCCACCGAGCCGAAGCCGGTGTGGTCGTAGAGTTGCGGCGATAGGAAATCGATGGTGCCGTTGACAATCCAGTTAAGCGGGTCGCAATAGATTTGATCGTATTGCCAGTCGCTACCGGGACTTGGTTTCACGCCATATTTTCCGGCAGAAGTTTTGGCGGTGCCACACACGCCGGCGGGAGAGATGCCGAAACGGAGCCACGGCTTCACCGCTTTGATAGCCTTGCCAAACTCGGCTACAAAACTATTGACATTCTCTCGGCGCCAGTCGCCATATTCGCTCATCGGGCGACCTGTGGCGGCAAACTGCGGGTAGTCGTCGGCAGATGCGTCGGTAGCCATGCCCCCTTGCGGATAGAAATAGTCGTCGAAAGCGATGCCGTCGATGTCGTATTTAGTTGCAATCTCGGTGCACACATCGATAACTCGTTGTCGAGCCTCGGGGAGGGCAGGGTTGAGGATAGTTTGGTTGGCATTAGAGATGAGCCATTCGGGGTGAGTGGTCTCGTAGTTGAGTTGAGACTCGCCGTAGGAGTTTTTGTTGGGGTTGTTACTATAACGGAACGGGTTCACCCAAGCATAGATTTCGATACCGCGCTTGTGTCCCTCGTCGATGATGAAAGCGAGGGGGTCGAAAGCGGGAGCCTTTCCGCGCGCACCGGCAAGACCGGCGGCATAAGGCTCGTAACTCGACTCATAATAAGCGTCGCACATGGCACGCACATGGAAATAGACCGTTGTGAAGTTGTTGGCGGCAATCGAGTCGAGCATTTTGATACCTGCAGCGCGCTGGTCCTCGGCGTTAGCCTCGGTGAGGTCTTTGTAAGGCCAATCGCTGAGCATCGAAGTGTTGAAAATGGCACGATGCTCGTAACGCTCAGCCCACATCGAGAGCACAGCGGCAAGAATCATCGAAAAAGTGAGAAAATTCTTCATGAGTTGTTTTAATTAAAAGAGCGGCAACGGCTCCGGGAGTCGCTTGCCGCTCTTGTTGTGGTTATACTGACAATCGTGTGTTAGAACAATTCTGTTTCGGTGTCGCACACTACGATACCATACACCTTGTCGGTGTTGTTGAATACGCTCGAGATTTTACCTGTCTCAGGGTCAAACACCTTGATACCGGTAGTGTAGGTAGTGAAGCCTGAAGCGGCGTTAAAGCCGAAGTAAACCAATCCGGTAGCGGAATCGAGCGCGAGTTGCGGAATCCACAAACCTTCGTCGGCAGTCTTGTTTACCGGGTCGGCTTCGAGAGCCACATATTTGATGCGGTTAGCCTTGGCATCGAGAGTTTCGTCATAACCGGGGATATTGTAGGTAGAGATACCTGCAATGTCGGCAGGCGAGCGGAAGTAAACAATCATGCGATTGTTCTTCTCGTCGATGCAGAAACTGCGCGGATTAGTACCCGAGAAGAGCACAGGATGAGGAGAGGCCACCTTGTTGTAGTCCATACCTTCCTGGATGTCGGCATTCTGGAAGCGGTAGATACCGTTGCCCGAATAAGACTTGCCCCAGTACCACATACCGTTCTTGTCGCGGTAGTGGCCCACGTGGATAGCGCCATAGGCGATACCCTTGTTGTAGTAGCCAATCCAGTTGTTTTGCACGAGATAGTCGCTCGGTTCAACCTGGCCGCGAGTAGCGAGAGGAACACGGCGGATACCGGTGTTGCGGTCGGTGTAGTAGAGATTTTCCTCATCAGCCCAGCCTTGATACGGGTCGTTGAAGGCAGTTTTGCCAACATTGGTAACACAGAGGTCAACCACCGAAGCGTCGGCGTTCATGACAGTGATTTTGCCATCACCGAGGTTGCCGGCAGCGTCGTTGACATAGGTGTATTGCTTACCACAGTCGAGGATGTAGATGAAGTCGGAAGCCTCTTCCTTGTTAGACTCTTTGTATCGAGCATATACAAGGTTTTGAGGCATAGAGCCACTCTTCACGCCCATATCGAAGGGGTTGTTCTTGGTTCCTTCGGGGAGGCGAGAGAGGTCAACGAGTTTGTAGGCTTTGATATTTCCATCCACTTGGGCATAGTAGAGAGTCTTGCAAGGATAAGAGCAACCCACTTGCACATTGACATAACTGTCTTCGAGGCGGCGGTTTTCGCCATCGATGTCAAACCAAGTCTTGATTTCGATTTTCTGCGAACCGATGTTCTTGAACTTGAGTTTGCCGGGATAGTCGATAGTGCCGTCTTCGTGAGAATAGCCGGTCCAAGTGGTCATAGCAGTTCCGTCTTCCTTAGCAGTACCCTCGGGGAAAGTCCACTCATAGCGGCACTTGAGGTTCTCGGGGTTTGGGAGGAAGATACTGAGTTCGACAGTAACATCATTGATAACGACAGGGACAGCGCTTTGGCTTGCGACAGAGAGCACCGGAGCGATGTCGTAAATCATGATGGGGTAGGAGCGCTCGCCCACGCCGGCGAGAGACATAGTAACCTTATACACGCCTGCTTTTTTGTATTTGTGCACAGGGTTGGGCTCGGTGGAAGTTTCACCATCGCCGAAATCCCAAGTAACAGCGCCCGATTTCGAGGAAGTGTTGTTGAATTGGATTTTCGACACCACATAGAAGTCGGTGAGGAACTCATCGCCATCGACATTGTAGGTGAAATCGACATCTTTTGTGGGGAAGTTGCCATAGTCGGGGGTCTTTTCAACGCAAGCCACCATAGCCATGAGCATCAACACCATTAGCGATATATTCTTGATAAGTTTCATAACATTTTTTGATTTAAAGATTAATTCAAGGAGATTTCCTTATCGTTGGTGGTAACGCCCACTTTTCCGTTGACATCGACAGCCTTGAAAAGAGGCACGAGACGATAGTCGCGGCTGAAGTTGATGCTGTAGTTCTGGTCGGCTGTGTTGTAGATCCAGTCTTCAAACGGGATACCATTCAACAAGTCGATGAACAAAGGCATGTATTTGGCGCGCACAGAAGTGAGAATCGAACCGGTGTCGTCGCTGTAGCGGCAGAACACCCATTCCGATGAGTCATAGACATCATAGAGGTTGATGCCTTCGGGAGCCTCGTAGTCGAGAGCCACTTCGTGATAGTAAGTAACGCCGTTTTCGACAGTGATGTAGTATTTACCCACCACTTTCTTGGTGTCGGTGTACCAGAGGTCGCTCTTCTTGCCGGCTTCGGTTTCGGTGGGGAAGTTGAGGCTGTGAGCCTGAGCCACCTCGGCGAAACGCTCGGCAGTGAAGTCGTAGTTGACATACACATTGCGGAGGTCGTTGTAGTAAGCGCTGTCTTTGGTGAGATAGTCAACCACCTTGGCAACGAAATCGCTCTTGAACGAAGCGGGATAGAGGGCATCGAAACGTTCGCTGTCGAAAGAAGTGGGGTTAACCCAACTTACGGGAGCGAGAGTTGCAGAAGTGGGGAACGAAGCGGTGAGGATATACTCATAACCGTTGGTCATGTCGATGTGGTAGTCGCTGTTGTACTTTCCGCCTTCATCTTCCCACACGCCATCCTCGGCATACACCTTGTTGAAATCGGCTACGGTCTTTTGAGCGTTCCATTGGAGAGACTTGTGCTCAAAAGTTTTCATAAGGCTCATAGCGCGGACTGTGTCGGAAACGCCCACGGTCTGAGTGTAGTTGAGCGCAGTGGTGAGTTTGCAAGTGGCGGCGGCACTTTCGGTGCGAGCGATGAGCGCCCACACTTCGGTGTGGTCGATCATATCGTCCTTGCCCTTGTAGTAATATTTGGCTTTGAATGTTGCGTTGTTGCCTGCCTTGCAAGTGGTGCTACCAAGTTCCCACGACACAGTGGGAAGAATCTGACCGAGATCGCCATTGTCATCAAACACATCGTGAACGGCACACGAAGTCATGGCACCGGCGGCAAGGGCAACTACACCTATTTTATTTAAAAGTTTCATATTGTTTCTCTTTTAATTGTTATTCTTCGGTTAAAGATGAACGAACACCATAGTCTTGCGCCCAAATCATAGGCACTCGCAACCACTTGTAGTTCTTGTAAGCGCCGAGGCGTTCAAGTTCCGCGCGGTTGTATTTCTCCTCTGTTTCGGGGTCATAGTTGATTCGTTGAATCCAGGTGTTTTCCTTCTCAGTCTCGGTGAGACCATCGATCCAATAAGGAGCGTAGAGGTTGTAAGGACGACGGAGCGCGGGATAAACGATTTCCTGGTTTTCGCCGATACCGTAGTTGTTGCGCTTGTTGCTGTAGTGGTAGCGACGGAGGTCGGTCCACTGCTCAGGCTGCATGTACATAGCGATATACTTCTGAGTCATGAGGTCGTAGAGGGTGTATTCTGTTTCGTTGAAGAAATAGTGCTTGTTACCCTTGTCGGAAACCTTGCCTACGAGGAGGCGCGGGCGAGCACCGGTAGAATAGAATTCCTCATTTTCAAAGAAAGCGGCGAGTTGAGCGTTCCAATACTTTTCCTGCTCATAGACAATACCCGAGGCGCCTATACCACCGGGATAGATTTTGTTGGTGGCAGGGCCACTTAGTAGCCTCTTTAGCGAGTTGGCAAGCCTGCACCTTGTCGTTCTTCCAGTAGAGAGCCTCAGCCTTGATGAAGTAGAGTTCCTCCATAGTGAAGATAGGGTTGTAGGCGTCCTTGCCGGAAGCGTAAGCGCCCCAGTGGAGTTTCGGGTAGTTGATAGCCTTGAACGACGAGCCCATACCGATGTTGTTGTCGAGGTAGCGGAGCTTATACACGGTGTTGGTAGAAGTAGCCGAGAGCGGACCGTTTTGAGCTTGCATGAGGAGCGATGCACGAGGGTCGTTGGCATAGCCCTGGTAGTTTTGGTACTGACCGCATTTAGATTCGCTGTCGGGCTCGAGGAGACCGAGGCAGTCGATCATGAAGAATTTCGACGGGATAGCCGAGTCGAGCATGTTTTTACGCGATTCCCAAGAGTTGATGATAGGCTGAGCCTCGCTCCAGGGGGCATTTTGCTCGTTTGTACCGCCATCGAATTTGTAACGCGGTTCGTTACCAAACCAAGCGCCGTAGAGGAGGTCTCCCGAGCGCCATTGGTTGATGGCAGCGTCGGCGGCAGCGATGATTTTGTCGCACATAGCGTTGCTGCGGTCGATATTCGGGATGTTGCGAAGGAGGATACGAGCCTTCATGGCATACACGAGGCCTTTCCACTTGCTGAGGTCGCCATGATACACGCGGTCGAGAGCCGAGATGTCTTGGTTGGTGGGGCAATTCACGAGAGCGTCGTCCTCATACATAGCGATGAGGTCGTCGCATTCCTGGAGCATCCAAGCGTAGATGCTTGCCTGAGTGTCATACTTAGGCGAGTTGCTCATGTAGGCTTCGCTTTGCGGCATATCGCCGAAGTTGTCGGTACACAACTGGGTTGACATCAATTTGATGGTGCGGGCAATCAACTCATAGTTTGGCGAGTTGATTTTGGCTGCATTGTCGATAAGGTTCTTGGCGTTGACACCTATATCGTAGAAGTGGCGGCGCCATTGCGGGTGACGGTTCATAGTGAGGAATTCCCACTCACTCTTATAGGAATAAGAGCCAATCGAACTCTTGCCGCCTGTGGTGAGGCATTGCGAGAGGTAGATATAGTATTCCGAGTAGTCATACACTTGTTGCTGAGCGTAGAACACCACTACCGGCAGACCGTCTTTGGCGGTGATGTCGTGCGCCTTGTCGGGATTTACGTTATCGAACAGCACATCGGTGCATGAACCGAGCGACAATCCGGCAAGCAACGCAAGTGCTGCAATTTTAATCTTTTTCATATTCCGGTGTTTAGAATGTTGCTTTTAATGTTAAATTGAAACTGCGTGTTTGAGGTACGCTGTAGTTGTCGATACCCATCGAACCTGTACCACCCGACACGCCCGACATGATTTGCGGGTCGCTGCCTGAGTATTTGGTGAGGAGGAAGAGGTTTCGACCTGTGAGGCTTGCGCTGAGGCCCTTAACCGGGCAGCCTTGCTTGAGAAGGCTTGAGAAGTCGTAGCCCACGGTTACATAACTCAAGCGGATGTAAGAGCCATCCTCGATGAAGTTGGAAGATACACCATAAACATAATTGTTCACTGTGTATTGGTCGAGGATTACCGGTTGAGTGTTGGGAGCGTAAGAGCCGTCGGCTTGTGCCACTACACCATTGAACACATACTCACGGTTGCGGTATTTAGAGTAGAGGTGGTGCTGACCGTTGGAGATAAGACCGCGACCTGTTACGTTTACAACGTCGCCACCGCTGCGGCCGTCAACTAGGAACGAAACCGAGAGGTTCTTCCAGTTGAAGTTAGAGCCGAGACCGAGGAGGAAGTCGGGTTCGCGGTTACCGATGAGGTTCTGCTTATTGGGGCTGATAACGGGATAGCCGTTTTCGTCGATGATAACATCGCCGCTTGGAGTGCGTTGATAGTCCTTACCGGTGATAGCGGTAGTAGAACCGTTGAGGAATGCGCTGGCGAAGATGTCGCCGTATTGTCCACCCTGGATTTCAGTGATACCGTCGGGCAAAGAGAGCACGCGACCGCGGTTGAAAGAGAAGTTGGCGAAAGCAGTCCAAGAGAAGTCGCCGCCTTTGAGGATGTCTTGGCTCAAAGTAGCCTCAACACCATAGTTTTCAATCTTACCCTCGTTGCGAGTTTGGAGGATAGTACCCGAAGCAGGCGAAACGCGCACACTCACAATCTGGTTGTCAACCACTGTAGAGTAGTATGCGATATCCAAGCGAGTGCGTTGGTTGAAGAAACGCAAGTCGGCACCGATTTCCCAAGAAGAAGTCATCTCAGGCTCGAGTTGGATAGCGCGCGAAGTAGTCGGGTCGATACCATAACCGCCGTCGGGGAAGGTTGACCATTGTTTGAATGTGTTGGTAAACAAGTTGGCGGGGCAGTCTTTACCCACTTTAGCCCAGTTACCGCGAATCTTACCGTATGAGAACCAGTCGTTCTTGATGTTGAACAACTCGGAGAAGATAAGACCACCGGTTACCGAAGGATAGAAGTAGGTGCAATCTACTTGTTTCAAGCGAGAAGAGCCATCGTAGCGGCCTGTAACAGAGAGTTGAGCCATGCCGCGGTAGTCGAGGCGGATTTCGCCGAAGTAGCCATACTTGTTATATTTTGTGTGATAGAGATACATGTTGTAGCTGCTTGAACCCGATTTTGTGAAGTAAGCGGGGTCAACGTTGTTGAAGCTGTAGTAGCCGCCACCCAATTCAAAGTCTTGACCTGCAAGTTGAGCCTCGTAGCTGCTGTTTTCCTTGTATTCCATACCGTAGAGGAGGTTGAGGTTGAAATCACCGAACTCATGAGTGTAGGTAGCGAGGAATTGAGCAGTGAATTGCTCGCCGCGAGAAGGCTGGAATGTGTAGGCACCGAAACGATACACATAGTCGGAAGCGTAGTCATAATAGCCGCCGGTCTCGGGGTTGATGAAGTCTTCCTTGGTGTAGCGCGACACAGTGTAGCTGTCGTAGGTTGTGTAGCCGCGGTCGTAACCGATTTTACCTGTGAACACGAGGTTTTTGATAGGCTCGTAGGACACATTACCGTTGATCATGAAACGAGTGCTCTCGGTGAGAGAGTAGTCGTTGTAGCGGCCGAAGTAGGGCGACAAAGTAGCGCCGATTTTCTCTTTGCCCGAGAGAGCGTCCCAGTTGTCGTAGCGGTTTGACCAGTTGGGCATACCCTCCTCGGTCTGGTAGTCGCTCATATTCTTGTTAATCGACCATCCGTAGATAGTTGACATGGCGTTACCGAAACCGCGACCCTTGGTGTTGATGATGTTGGCAGAGATTTGAGCCTTCACCTGTTGTGATGGCTGGAAGTTACCCTTAACAAACACGTTGATTTGTTCCTTGTAGTCTTTGTCAACCACACCTTCGTTTTTCATATAAGCAGCCGAAGCGTAGGAAGAGAACTTGTCAGTACCACCGCTCAACGATACATCGTATTTCTGCAAGAAGCCAGTGCCGAGGAAATCGCCTACGTTGTCATAGATTGTTTCGCCCGGACGGAGGTAAGGACCCCAGCCGCCCACACTGTTTTCTTTGTAGAAACCGGCAGAACCTGCTGCAAAAGTGTCTTGAATCTTCGGAACGCGCACCGAGTTGGAAATCTCCCATGTGGCATTAGCGCTCACTTGGATTTTACCGCTTTGGGCGCTCTTGGTGGTAATCATGATAACACCGTTGGCAGCCTCCTGACCGTAGAGGGCAGAAGCGGCAGCACCCTTGAGCACTGTCATGCTCTCGATGTCGTTGGGGTTGATGTCGCTGAGCGACGAACCCTTACCGCGCACTGCAACACCATCGACAATCATCAACGGCTCGTTGCTTTGCGAGTTGTTTACCGAAGAAATGGCGCGGATAATCACCTGGGAAGATGAGTTAGGCGAACCACCGGTCATTGACACCTGCAAGCCGGCAACCTTACCCTGAAGGCTGTTAACTACGTTTGCGGTGCTACCTGCGGTAACGTCGTCGGAGTTCAAAGATTGAACGGCGAAGTTCAATTTCTTTTTCTCCTGAACCTGTCCCATGGCTGTTACAACCACTTCGTTCAACACTGTGGCGTTTTCTTTCATCACCACATCGATTTTAGTACGATTCCCGACTTTTACAGTCGCAGGCTCCATACCAACATAGGTGAAAACCAAGACGGCATTGTCGTCTTTGATTTCAATTGAGTAATTTCCGTCGAAGTCGGTAACTGTTCCGACTGTTGAACCCTTCACCATAACCGAAGCGCCGATAATCGGCTCGCCATCGGATTGCGAAGTTACAACACCCGTTACAGGGCGGGCGAAACCCACCACCGCAAAGAACGAAAATAACAGAAGCAATAACTGTTTTCTCATAATTAATTTTATTTGTTTATATTCAAGGTTACTTTTTTGGGTTTTGCCATGTATCTCAGTTGTTGCGAGGTCCAAAAGCCGTTTATTTCACCAAAAGCATCATGCCTCACACTACACCTTATTTATAATAGTTGTTTTAAGCATTATGATGTCCTTTATCAAATTGTGAATTAACTCTTTTAACTTAACCTGTTAACATTCTGTGCTCTACACAGCAAATTATTTACAAATCTATAAATAATTTTCTAACTAAAAAATATTTTTTTAATTTGTTTTGTCGCAGTTATAGATTAAACATTTATTTTTATATATATTAACAAACTGTCACACCCCCGTTTTTGCCCCAAATGACACTTTTTGCGCCACTTAAGATTGCCCGGTCAAACTCTTTTACTAATTTTGCAGTCGCTCTCAGCCTCGAGTACTATTTGAGGCATTTCTGCGTTATAATAATTGAACCAATCAGCCGAAAATGAATAGAATTGTATATATCGACATCGCAAAAGCGATTTGCATCATCTTAGTTGTCATCGGGCACTATTGTCCGCCGGGGCATCCTGCGTGGTGGCGCTCAGTGTGCGATTTCATATATTCCTTCCACATGCCGCTGTTTATGTTTGCAAGCGGATTTGTGTATATCGCCACCAAGCGAGCCGACGAGAACTATGGCGACTTCATAATCAAGAAGGTAAAGCGCCTCATGGTGCCGTATTTCACTGTGTCCGTGATAGTTGTTTCAATCAAATTGCTCGCCTCCGGTTTTGCTTATGTTGAAAATCCGGTGTCGTTGTTCTCCTATGCAAAGATGTTCTACTATCCCGAAGCCGGATTCTTCCTCTGGTTTATATGGGCGCTATGGTGGATGTTTGTCCTTGTTCCGCTATTTAAGACCAAGGAGCAGAGATTGTTGCTATTCTTTGTGTCGATTTTCATTCACTATATTCCGTTCACGACAACAGAGCTGTTTTGCATCTCCTCCTTCAAGGATATGCTCCTGTTCTTCATGATGGGAGTGGTTTTGTATGATTGGAAAGAGACGATTTCCGCGGTGAAAAAAGTGCCGGAATGGGCATTTATAGCGGCTTTTGCCATTGCCTACTCGATAAGCGTTTCCGGTCCCTCTTTTGGAGGCGGTTATTTGGCTGCCGGAGCACGGTTGGCTTTGCCATTTTTGGGGATAGCCGCCATAATCGCGCTGTCGAGAATGATAGAGAAATCGAGCACCCGGATAGGGTGGTTGATGACTATATCCTCGTCATCCTACATAATTTACCTGTTTCACACCACATTCGAGGGCTTTGCCAAGGCTCTACTCTTCAAGATGCCCTATTTGAACAACATCGGTGACAGCCTCATATTTGCGACCGGCGCCGCTATTGTTGTGGCTTGTGGAGTGCTCATCCCGATTCTCCTCAACGAAAAGGTGTTCAAGAAATATTACATTACTAAAACATTATTTGGACTCAAATAGCAATTTAGGCACACACCATATATAATAATTGTGCTCAAGATGCGTTATTAAATATAAGGCACTTGATAAATCAATTGGATATGAATATAAAAGTACTTTTAACTTGCTGTATTGCAGCACTTTTGGTTTCTTGTTCATCGAGCAAGCAAAACCTCACATATTTTGAGAATATCGACTCGCTCGACACGAAAATCGGCTCATTTCCTGCCGATTATGCCGTGAAAATCGACGTGGATGATGAACTCGCAATCACCATCAACTCCACAGTTCCCGAAGCCACAGCGCCATTCAACATGCCGCTCTCCAACACCGGGACTCGCACCGAGCGCACCATTCAGATGTCTCCAACAACACTCCAATCCTACATTGTGGATTCCAACGGCGATATTTTCCTCCCCGTTATCGGTAAAATGCACGCTGCCGGGCTCACCACACGCCAGCTGGGCGACGCAATCACTGCCGAAGTGGAGAAATCGGTTAGAAATCCGCATGTGAGAGTGCAACTCCTCAATTTTAGAGTGAATGTGCTTGGCGAGGTGAACAAGCCGGGCGCAATCGCCGTAACCAAGGAGCGCTACACCATCCTCGACGCTATCGCCGATGCTCAAGACCTCACCAACTATGGCAAGCGCGAGAATATCCTCCTCATTCGCGAAGAAGATGGTGTCGCAACCTATCATCGACTCAACCTCACCGATGCTTCGCTCCTCACATCGCCCTATTTCTATCTCCGCCAAAACGATGTGATTTACGTCGAGCCAAACAAGATTCTCACCGACAACTCGAAATACAACCAGTATAGCGGATACAAACTTAGTGTGATTTCGACAGTGGTGAGCGCGCTGAGCGTAATCGCTTCGCTTGTCATCGCTCTCACCCGTTAATCCCTGCGTCTCGTATCCTGCAATGCTGAGTATAAGAAAAGCATATTACTGGATTTTTATCTATTTCCTCATAGTCCAGGCTCTCGCTCCTGCACTCGTGGGCTTCTCCGACGAGTTGGGGGTGTTGTTTATGCTCATTCTCATCGCTCTCGACATTGCTATCAACAAGAACTTCAAGCGCTACACGAGCATCTACTGCGTTGTGGGAATTATGGCATTTTATGCCGTATATTCTGTCGTCGCACTAAATTTCAACACCCCGAAAGCGATTGCCAACGATTTCATCATCCAGCTCAAGCCCTACATCCCGTTTTTCCTCGTCTATGCGATAGCGCCCGAGTTTACCCCCTCCGAGAAAGAGACAATCAAGAAAACCTGTGTGGTGATGAGTGTGATTGTGGTGCTCCTTGGCATCGTTAGTTTCGTCAACATGCGCATCGTGCGCAACCTGCTGGGGCACGTGGCATTTGTGGGCATCATAACAACCCTCGTTTCGAGTGTCTATATGCTCATGAGCATAGACAAAGAGGGCAGAGTGTCGAAACGCGACCTCAGCATTGCCACACTCATGCTGGTGGGTGGACTCACCTGCACCCGCTCGAAATTCTACGGCGAGTTTATCTTTGCAATGTATCTCTTCTACCTCTATAAGCCCGGAGTGCTCAAGCGCGTGAAAATCAAGCAACTCATCCTGTTTTGCGCCATATTCCTTGCCATTATTTGGGCAGCGTGGGAGAAAATCAGTTTCTATTTCCTCACCGACGGCATTGATGGATTTGACGAAGAGATGCTTGTGCACCTGGCGCGTCCTGCGCTATATGCCGGAATGGGAATGATTTTGATAGACTTTCCGTTTCTTGGCTCAGGTCTTGCGTCGTTCGCAACCTTTGCATCCTCGCCATCGGTAAATTATTCCGAAGTGTATCGCATGTACGACCTTGACAAAGTGTGGGGGCTTTCCTACAATGTGCCTGACTTCATTTGCGACTGCTTTTTCCCCGAACTTGCGCAGTTCGGACTTATCGGCATCGCAATTTTTATCCTTTTCTTTGCGTGGATTTACAAGAAAATGAGGCTTTTGCTACACACCAAGGGGAAATATGCCTTTGCCGTGGCGATGCTCATATTTGCCAGCGTGTTTATCGAGGGGACAACCGGTAGTGCATTCATGCAGGCTGCCGGTGTGATGCAAATGTCGATTCTCGGGCTCTCGATAGCGCAGTTTCGCAACATCGACAAGCAGAAAGCGCGCGAAATACTCGCCTCCGACTATCATAATTTAGAAAATAAATAAAAACATCAAGATATGGAAAATAACGACACAATCGATTTGAGAAAATACCTCTCGGCTATCAAGAAAGGGTGGTATTGGTATGTTATCACATTTGCAGTGTTCACTGCGCTGGCTATTACCTATCATTTCGTGAGAATGGACCAATATGCAGTCCACTCGAGCCTCCTCATCGAGGACGACGACGGCGAGAGCGGCGGCGCAATGGGAGGCCTAAGCTCGGGAATGCAGTCGATGATACGCACTTTCTCTATCGGAGGTCTCGGCTCATCGTCGATTGACAACGAGATTGAAATCTTCCACACTCACAACACAATGGTGAAACTCGTGAAACGCCTACAACTCAACCGCGTGTATGTGGAGCGTCGCGGACTCAAGAAGTACAACCTCTACCAGACCTCACCGGTGATTGTTGATATCCCCGAAGCGGTGCTCGACACGCTCGAACGCGGATTCAAGGTGCTCATCGACCTTCATTCCGATGCTACCGCCGACATTAAGATAGTGCGCGGCTTCTTCTCGAGCACAATCGCCGAAAAGAAGGGAGCGACCCTCCCCACTTTGCTTGAAACCGAATTCGGTCCCGTTCAGGTGCTCAAATCGGAGAAATACTCCCCATCTGCCGAGCGCAGCATCAAGGTGATGGTGAGTGGCAACGACGCCACCGTCGAGGCGCTCGCTAAAACTATAAGCATCGACTACCTCTCCAAGAAATCCGACGGCGTGGAGCTCACCATAAAAGCCAACACCCGACAACTCGGAAAGGATATCCTCAACACCATCATGGCTATATACAACGACACCCGCGTGGAGCGCAAGAACGACCGCGCTTCCCAAGCCGTGGAGTTCTACGACAAGATGATTGCCGACCTCTCTTCCCAACTCGGCGACTCCGAGCGCCGCATCGAGGAGTTCAAGAGGAAAAACAATATCATCGACTTTGCAACTCAAGCCGAAATCACGCTCAAAGCCGACCAGGCTTACGGGCAGAACCTCGTCGGTTGCATCAACCAGGACAAAATCTACGATATCATTATCAACACAATCAGCGACCCCAATCGCAAATATGAAATGATTCCCGTTTCGGTTGGCAACGAGAAAACTTCGGCGGTTCTGGAGCAATACAACGAATTGATTATGAATCGTATGCAACTCGGTCAGTCGGCTCGCGAA
>SFER01000087.1 GCA_004557195.1 Bacteroidales bacterium
TTAATATATCCGAAAAGAGAGTTATATTTTATATACTTTCTCAAATAATGAAAGCAGACAATATTTTAAATCCTGCTGAAATCACTTTTCTCGATAATATCTTTGAAAAATTTCAATTAGAAATAAACGAATTTGATCATATGGATGATTTGTCATTTGACGAGTTGTGCAAGGAGTATCGAATTCTTTCGCCTGAAACAAAAAAATATGCCAATATGCTTTTTGTACGCATGGCAGAATGTGACGGATATGTGGATCCAAGGGAACTTGCGATAATTCAAAAATTGTCACAGTGTACCCAATAAACATAAAGTATTGTAATATGATGATTATCAAGATGTTTCCAAAGTAAATAACGAATTGAATAATGTATATTAATAGACATGATGACCATCTGCATTACAAACATTTGTTCGCGCAGGGAGCTGTCACGATAACAATGCAAAGATTTTAACGTTATAAGAATAAAGTTAATCGTAATATGAGCGGGAATAAAGTAAAAGAAAATCCGAAATAGGGAATTTGAAGTTATTTTGCCAATCCTTATGATTGTTTCGTGGAATAGTTGTATTTTTGTGGGAGAAACCAAGTTTTATTAGAATGTATGAACCTCTTGCCGAGCGTATGCGACCGACTTCGCTCGATGATTATATTGGTCAGCAACATCTTGTGGGACCGGATGCCATCATCCGCCGCATGATTGAGAGCCGGAATGTGTCCTCTTTCATTCTGTGGGGACCTCCGGGGGTGGGAAAAACCACTCTCGCGAGGATTGTGGCGAGCCAAACCGATGTGCCTTTCTACACCCTTTCGGCTGTAACGTCGGGGGTGAAGGAGGTGCGCGAGGTGCTCGACCGTTGCAAAAACGACGCAACAAGCATTTTTGCGAAAGGGCGCCCTATCCTGTTTATCGATGAAATCCACCGATTCAACAAGTCGCAACAAGACTCACTCCTCGGGGCTGTGGAGCGCGGCACTGTTACCCTTATCGGCGCCACCACCGAGAACCCATCGTTTGAGGTGATTCGCCCTCTCCTTTCGAGGGCGCAGGTGTATGTGCTCAAGCCGCTCGAAGATGAGGACCTGCTGCAACTGCTCCACCGCGCCATCTCCACCGACCGGGTGTTTAAGAGCATTGAAGTGAAAATCGAGAGCACCGAGGCGCTACTACGGTTTGCCGCCGGCGATGCCCGCAAACTCCTCAACATCCTCGACCTGCTGGTGCAGTCGGTGAAATCAACCGAGCCGCTTATCATCAACGACGAGATAGTAACAAGCCGCCTGCAAGAAAACCCGATGGCTTTTGACAAGAACGGCGAGATGCACTACGACATAATCTCGGCATTCATCAAGTCGATACGCGGAAGCGACCCCGACGCGGCGGTTTATTGGCTTGCGCGCCTCATAGCGGGTGGCGAAGACCCGAAATTCATCGCCAGGAGGCTTCTCATCCTCGCAAGCGAAGACATCGGACTTGCCAATCCCAACGCGATGCTCCTCGCCAACGCCACATTCGATGCAGTGAACAAAATCGGGTGGCCCGAAGGAAGAATACCGCTTGCCGAATGTGCCATTTACCTCGCCACCTCGCCGAAGAGCAACTCGGCGTATATGGCAATCAACAACGCCCTCGGTTTTGTGGAGCGCACCGGCAACGCCCCTGTGCCGCTACATCTGCGCAATGCCCCCACCAAACTCATGGACGACCTCGGATATGGCGAGGGATACAAATATGCCCACGACTATCCCGGCAACTTCGTCAGCCAGGAGTTTATGCCGGAGAATCTCGGGCACACACCCTTTTGGAATGCCGGCAACAACCCCTCGGAGGCAAAAATGCTCCAGCGACACCTCGCGCTGTGGGGCAACCGCGACGACAAGAAGAAATAACACAAAATCGCTATGCTTATCAAACGCTTAGCCACCATATTACTAATCATCGTCTTCGCAATTGAGGCTGCAAACGCTCGCGACATCGACTCCACGGCTGTTGCCACCCGCGACTGCTGCGAAGCGATAGCCGGAGTGCCACTCCTCGCCCTCGGTGTGGGGCTACACCTCGCCAACAACGGCTACCACAGCCGCATCGATGACGGAAACACGATAGCGCACAAATCCACGCTCGACAACATCGCGCAATATTCGCCCGGAGCACTTATGCTCGCACTCAAGGCGGCAGGCATCGAGAGCCGAAGCAGTTGGGGCAGGATGCTCACCGCCGACGCCTTCGCCGCGGCAATCTATCTGGGTGCGACAGAGAGCGTAAAACGCATCGCCAACACCCGCCGCCCTGACCAAACCGACTGCCGCTCATTCCCCTCGGGACACTCGGCAATGGCATTTCTGTGCGCCACGATGCTGCACAAGGAATATGGCGGAGTGAGCCCATGGTACAGCCTCGGCGGATACACAGCCGCCACAGCCACAGCAATGGCACGGGTGCTCAACAACCGCCACTGGCAAGAAGATGTGCTCACCGGAGCCGCAATCGGTGTGATTTCGACACATCTCGGCTACCTGTTTTCCGACCTCATCTTCAAGCGCAGAGGATTGACCGTCTTCGACACATCGCTCGACGACGACCGCAACCCCTCCTATCTCGGTGCGAGCATGGGTGCAACATTCTCGCTCAACGACATCACCGCCGGAGGTGTGAAAATCGGCAACCGACGCGGTCTGCGCACAAGCATCGCCGGCTCATACTACCTCTCGCGTCATTTCGGCATTGGCGGCAATCTGTCGGTCAACGCTTTCAACCTCTACAACGCCAACGACCCCACTCCGCAACCGAGCCGAAAGAGCCTCGCCAACTGGGGCGGCGGCATAGGACCCGATTTCACATGGCAACTTCTGCCACAACTCAACCTCGGAGCGCGAGCACACCTCAACTACTCCCGCTACCCCACCACGACAATCGCCTCGCTCGGCACTCTCGGTGGAACCGGAGGAATAGGCACCAACATTGACCTCTCGCTTGCCATTATGCCCAACGAGACATTTTCGATGCGCATCGACACCGGTTACCTCCTTGCTCCGTCGCCTGTAAAAGGGGGCGACAATGCCCAATTCATCACTCTCGCCTTCTCAGGCGCAATCAATTTCTAAAACATCCCGATTATGAAAAAGTGGAAAACCCTATCAAGTGAATATCTTCACCGACGCCCATGGCTCACAGTGCGCAAAGATGTGGTACAACTCCCCAACGGAGTGATTCACGATGAATACTATGTGCTCGAATACCCAACATGGGTGAATATAATCGCCCGCACACGCAACGGCAAATATGTGATGGTGGAGCAATACCGCCACGGGCTCCATGAGATTTTCACCGAACTCGTGGCAGGGATAGCCGAGCCGGGAGAGGAACCAATCGAGGCGGCACGCCGCGAACTCCTTGAAGAGACCGGCTACGGCAATGGTGAATGGAGGCTCAACATGGTGATTTGCGCCAATCCCGGAAGCCAGAACAATCTCACCTACTCCTTCATTGCCGATGGCGTGGAAAAAATCTCGGAACAACACCTCGACACCACCGAAGATGTGGAAGTGAAACTTCTCGACGAATCGGAGGTTATCGACCTCATTTCGAGCGACAAAATGAAGCAAGCACTCATGGCGGCGCCATTGTGGAAATACTTTGCCACTCGAAAATAGCCTCGGAAGCACTTCCAGGCGGTTGTTGAAAAGTTTCCGGAATACTCAACATCTATTTCATAAATAATATGTATATTTGCATCGGAAAGCGAACCAAAAACTTTGCATTTCACTAAAGTGTTTAATATAT
This sequence comes from Bacteroidales bacterium, assembly GCA_004557195.1. GTDB lineage: Bacteria > Bacteroidota > Bacteroidia > Bacteroidales > Muribaculaceae > W0P31-042. The sequence continues at coordinate 3,785 of SFER01000087.1, forward strand.
AACATCTTAAAATATTTCAACTATGGCTTTCAATTTTACAGACGAAAACACAAAAGAATTAATTGAGTCGGGACAACCGCTCGTAATCGACTTTTGGGCAACATGGTGCGGACCTTGTATGCGTCTCGCTCCCATTATCGACCAACTCGCAACCGAATATGAGGGAAAAGTGCTCATCGGTAAATACAATGTTGACGAGGAATCGGACATGAGCACCGAATTTGGCATCCGCTCTATCCCCACCCTCCTTTTCTTCAAAGATGGCGAACTCAAAGGACAACTCATCGGAGGCTCATCGAAGAGCGAAGTTGAGGCAAAAATCAACGAACTCCTTTAATATCCGGAAAAAATATGTTTCGCACACCGACGTCGGTCGGGTGCGAAACTTTTTTATTATCGCACCATGATAGATGAAATTCGCTCATATTGCCTCGCCAAACCGGGCGTTGAGGAAACCTTCCCTTTCGATGATGTAACCCTTGTGTTCAAAGTGGGAGGCAAGATGTTTCTGATGCTGCCGCTCGACAACCCCGAGTTTGTGAGCGTGAAATGCGACCCCGACCGAGCCATAGACCTACGGGACGCCTATTGCGACATACTTCCGGCATGGCATATGAACAAGCGCCACTGGAACATGATGCGCATCCGCGGAGCCATCCCGCGCCACCTGTTTTTTGAACTGATAGACCACTCCTATTCCCTTGTTGTCGCCGCCCTGCCTCGCGCCATCCGCGAAAATATCCTGGCTTGCGACCGATAGGCTATAATTTCATTTTGTCGATACTCTCAATCATCCCCGCGAGAGTGTTTCGGATTGTCGCAAGACGGTCGAGCACCTCGACGCGCTGCGACACATTATTGCGATTTACACGAATCTGCTCTTGCGCTGCATCGAGCCTAAGTCCTTTCTCTTTCACAAGAAAGTAAATCATGCGAATCGTCTCAATGTCTTTCACGGTATAATAACGAGTGCCGCGAGCGTTTCGACGTGGCTTCACCACAGTGAATTGTTTCTCCCAAAAACGTAGAGTGCTCACAGGCAAACCGAGAATTTCGGCTACATCGCCTATCTTGTAGTAGCGTTTGCTAAAGTCGTTGGCATAAATTTCTTCAAGTTCCATTGTGGTAAAAGATTAGTCCATAACATGACCGGCATTGTCTGCCTCACGCACCAGCGCGTCATATTCATCGGGGGTTATATCGAGATAGTAGTAGTTGATGGGGTTCTGGGGCGCGCCCTTGAATCGCACCTCATAGTGCAGGTGGGCACCGGTTGATTTTCCGGTGTTTCCGGTCTCAGCAATCTTGTCGCCACGCTTCACTGTGGCACCTTTGGTTACAAGCATTTTGCTGAGGTGGGCATATCGGGTGGTGTAGTTGTAGCCATGAGAGATAACCACCATGTTGCCATAACCGCTGTTCCATCCCGCCTCAATTACAGTGCCATTGCCGGTAGCATACACCGGGGTGCCGATATCGCAAGCAAAATCGAGCCCCTCATGGAATTTCGAGATGCCATACACCGGGTCGCGGCGATAGCCATATCCCGAAGCCATCTGCTTCATCGCTTTCTCGGGAATCGGGCGGATGGCGGGGATGTGCAGAATCTTCTCATCCTGACTTCGGGCAAGTGTAACGAGTTCGTTGAACGACATGCTCTGCACATAAATCTGTTTCTCGAGCAAATCCATTTTCTTAGTGAGGAAAATGATGAGGTCGGCATCGGTGAGGCTTCGCAACTCGTTGTATCTCGCCTCATTTTCAAGCCCGGCATATCGAGCGGCGGTGCCGATGGGCTCGGCTTGCATCATCACGCGATAGAAATTGTCGTCGCGGCGGCTCAAATCCTCCATCACTGCAATCGAGCGGTCGAGGCGGTCGGAAAGCAACTTGTATCGAGTGAGCAACTCCTTGTTTTCGAGCTTTAGTTCTTTCTCGCGAGGGAAGTCAATCCAGTAATACACAACAATAAAGATGAAAATACCGATAGCAATACCCACGGCAAAATGGCGCAACACCACCATGGCGCGTTCCTTGGCTGTGGGATACACGCGCTCATACAATTCGGTGGTTTCGTTGTATCTATAGAAAATTTTTTTGCCCATATTGCACGAGTAATCAACTTTATTTTGCAAAAATAATAATAATCAATTAATTTTGTAAATTATTTTGGAGATAAAGTTAAACCGATGCTTTATATTCGCATCACAAACAAGTAGTAAATATTAATCTACATATAAATTTATGCTAACATCAAAAGAAATCAGAGAGTCATACAAAGACTTTTTCAAAAGCAAAGGACATGTGATTGTGCCTTCTGCTCCAATGGTGATTAAAGACGACCCGACGCTGATGTTTACCAACGCCGGCATGAACCAGTTCAAGGACATTATTCTTGGAAACGCGGCTCGCAAATATCCTCGTGTAGCCGATTCACAAAAGTGCCTCCGCGTGAGCGGCAAGCACAACGACTTGGAAGAGGTTGGACTTGACACCTACCACCACACCATGTTTGAGATGCTCGGCAACTGGTCGTTTGGCGACTATTTCAAGAAAGAAGCCATCTCATGGGCATGGGAATACCTTGTAGATGTTCTCCACCTTGACAAATCACGCCTCTATGCCACAGTGTTCGAGGGTTATGCCCCCGAAGGTCTCGAGCGCGACAATGAAGCTGCAGGCTATTGGGAACAATTCCTCCCCGCCGACCATATCATCAACGGCAACCGCCACGACAATTTCTGGGAGATGGGCGACACAGGTCCGTGTGGTCCTTGCTCCGAAATTCACATCGACTTGCGTAGCGATGAAGAGATTGCCGCAAAACCGGGTCGCGAACTCGTAAACGAGAGCCATCCTCAGGTGATTGAAATCTGGAACCTCGTGTTCATGCAATACAACCGCAAAGCCGACGGTTCACTCGAGCCGCTTCCTGCCAAAGTTATCGACACCGGCATGGGCTTTGAGCGCTTGTGCATGGCACTTCAGGGCAAGACTTCCAACTACGACACCGATGTGTTCCAGCCGCTCATCCAAGCTGTGGCTGCAATGGCAGGCAAGAAATATGGCGAAGACGCACAATGCGATGTGGCTATGCGTGTGATTTCCGACCACGTGCGCACCATTGCGTTCTCTATCGCCGACTCGCAACTCCCGTCGAACGCCAAGGCAGGCTATGTAATCCGCCGCATTCTTCGTCGTGCAGTGCGCTACGGATACACTTTCCTCGGACAGAAGAAAGCATTTATGTACAAGCTCGTGGATGTGCTCATCGACACTATGGGCGAAGCTTATCCCGAGCTCAAGGCTCAAGAGACACTAATCAAGAAGGTTATCAAAGAGGAAGAGGAAGCATTCCTCCGCACCCTTGAAACAGGTATGAAACTTCTTGAAAAGACAATAGCCGACGCAAAAGCGGCAGGCAAAACCGAAATCAGCGGTAAAGACGCATTTGTAATGTACGACACCTACGGATTCCCGTTCGACCTCACTCAACTCATCCTCAAAGAGAACAAAATGACAGTGAACGAGGAGGAATTCAACGAGCAGATGAAGGCACAAAAAAGCCGTGCCCGCAATGCTGCCGCTGTCGAAGCTTCCGACTGGGTTGTTGTTCACGAAGGGGAGCCGGTGTTTGTAGGCTACGACCTCTCGCAAGTGGACACACAGATTCTCCGCTATCGCAAAATCAAGCAGAAAAACGCCGAATTCTATCAATTAGTGCTCTCACAATCGCCATTCTACGCCGAAATGGGCGGTCAAGTGGGCGACAAAGGTGTGTTGAAATATGGCGACGAGGTAATTGAAATCTACGACACCAAGCGCGAAAACAACCTCGCCGTTCACCTCACCAAGAAACTCCCCGCAGATGTTTCGGTTACATTCCAGGCAGCCATCAACGCCGACATGCGCCAGGCTATCGCCTGCAACCACACCGCCACTCACCTCCTCCACGAGGCTTTGCGCGAAGTGCTCGGAACACACGTTGAGCAGAAAGGTAGTTTCGTGTCGGCAGATATCCTCCGCTTCGACTTCTCTCACTTCCAAAAACTCACCAAAGAAGAAATCAAGCAAGTGGAGATGCTCGCCAACAAGCATGTGCGCATGGCAATCGCCCGCGAGGAATATCGCAATATGCCCATAGCAAAAGCGAAGGAAATGGGAGCAATGGCTCTTTTTGGAGAGAAATATGGCGACGATGTGCGCGTGATTAAATATGGCGATTCTGTGGAGCTGTGTGGTGGAACCCACGTGGATAACACCGGCAACATCGGTATGATAAAAATCATCTCGGAAAGCAGCATCGCAGCCGGAATCCGCCGTATCGAGGCTATCACAGGCGCAAATGTTGAGAACGCCATCTCCAACCTCGAAGAATCGTTGTATAAAATCGCCGAAATGTTCAACAATGCGCCCAACGTAATCCAAGCCGTGCAACGTGCAGTTGCCGAAAACAGCGAATTGCGCCACCAAGCCGAGGAGATGACAGCAGAGCGCGTGAATGTGCTCACAGCCAAACTCATCGAACGCCCCGAGCAAGTGAACGGCAAGAACCTCATCTCATGCCGCGGCAAGCGCATTGCGGAAGTAATCAAAGGTGTGGCTCTCAAACTCCGTGCCGATGGTGTTGAGAACACTGTTTTCATCGCTGCGACCGAAGAAAACGGCAAACCGCTTATCACCGTAATGGTGAGCGACGACCTCGTGAAAGCCGGCTTGAACGCTTCGGCTATTGCCCGCGAAGGTGCCAAGCAGATTAAAGGCGGTGGCGGAGGTCAACCCTACTTCGCACAGGCAGGCGGAAAAGACACATCGGGTCTCGACAAAGCCTATGAAGTGATGCGTGCTATGCTTTAATTCAATTCCACCCTATACACAAGTGCCGGTTTCCCCCGTGAAATCGGCACTTGTTTTGCAATAGCACACCACAAAAATCTAAGCATTTCAAGGAACTCGGTGCAAATATACATCAGAAAAGATAGTTAAATTTGTCAAAATTGCGCTTTTCGGAGCAATCTGCACCGAAAAAGTAACTCAAGATAGTATTTTTGCAGCAGAGTTCCTTGAAATGCTTTATTCTATCGACAGGTTGTGAGTGAATGATTATCTATGAGCGGAAATGAATGTGTTCCTGTAAAGTGGCATTTTCCAAGGCGTACAATATAAATGCCCGGTGTTGGTTGCCAAGAGAACTATGATAATTCCGAAAGTATGTTTTCTTACAGGCCGATGAATTTTAATATATCTTCGTAATTATTGTACACACCAATAAATAATGCAACCGTCAGCGTAGATTGAAAAAAGACATTTATAAAAGCTAACTGCGGGTATATCTGCTTCCACTTTTCCAAATAATTCATTATAGCATAATATGCTATAAAGAAA
>SFER01000088.1 GCA_004557195.1 Bacteroidales bacterium
GATGATTCTCGCAATTGCCGCAGCCCAAGGACTCCCATACACCTATAATAATATAGAGAACGCTTGGCGAGAAGTGTCGCACGACGAAATGAAGCTCGAGAGCGCTATCACCCGGGGAATGTTTGCCATCCTCGTCGATAGCCTGCTTCATCCTTTCGACAGGCGTGTGGATATAAATGGAGAATTTTTAAAAAATAAATAGATATGTCTGATCGTAGAAAATTTTTGAAAGACCTCGCTCTATTGGGTTCGGCAGCAGTAGCAGCCCCTGCCCTTATGAGTATGAAAGCCGACGACAAGGCTTGTGCTATCGCGGCTCAAGAAGCCGACAACTTTTGGCTCGTGCCTCAAAACCAAGGACTTAAAATCACAGGTACATTCCTCGACGAAATCTCTCACGACATTCCGCACCAAAACTGGGGCGTGAAAGAGTGGGACCTCGATTTCCAACACATGAAAGCGATTGGAATCGACACCGTGATTATGATTCGCTCGGGTTATCGCAAGTTTATCACTTTCAACTCGCCATATCTGTTGAAGAAAGGGTGCTATCGCCCATCGCAAGACCTCTTGGAGATGTTCCTCACCCTCGCCGACAAATACGGCATGAAATTCTACTTCGGCTTGTATGACTCCGGTCGTTATTGGGACACCGGCGACATGTCGTGGGAAGTGGAAGACAACAAATATGTCATCGACGAAGTGTGGAAAAACTATGGCAGCCGCCACAAGAGTTTCCAGGGCTGGTATATCAGCGGCGAGATAAGCCGTGCCACCAAGGGCGCAATCGGCGCATTCCACACCCTCGGCAAGCAGTGCAAGGATGTGTCGGGCGGGCTCCCTACTTTCATTTCGCCATGGATTGATGGCAAAAAGGCCGTGATGGCAAGCGGAAGCAACCTCACCAAAGACGATGTGGTGTCGGTGCAGCAGCATGAGCGCGAATGGGACGAGATTTTCGACGGTATCCACGATGTGGTTGATGCCTGCGCATTCCAGGATGGTCAAATCGACTACGACGAGCTCGATGCCTTCTTCGAAGTGAACAAGCGCCTCGCCGACAAATACGGCATGAAGTGCTGGACCAACGCCGAGTCATTCGACCGCGATATGCCCATCCGTTTCTTCCCGATTAAATTCGACAAATTGCGCCTCAAACTCGAAGCCGCCAAGCGTGCCGGCTACGACAAGGCGATTACATTTGAATTTAGCCACTTCATGAGCCCGCAATCGGCTTATCTCCAAGCCGGACACCTCTACGACCGCTACAAAGAGTATTTTGGAATTAAATAATAATTAGAGAGATATGAAAAACTTTAATTTTGGATATTTGCTGTTCTTGTCGATAATCGCAGCCATGGGTGGTTTCCTCTTTGGCTACGACGAGGCAGTGATTTCGGGCACCATCAGCGATGTCTCCGCTCAATTCTCCCTCGACAAGATGGCTGAAGGCTGGTTTGTGGGCAGCGCGCTCGTGGGCGCCATAATCGGTGTGCTCTTTGCCGGTGCACTCGGCGACAAGGCGGGACGCAAGAACACAATGATTATCTCGGCTGTGCTCTTCTGCGTCTCGATGATTGGATGCGCCCTCTCAGGGTCGTTCACCGAACTCGTTACCTATCGTATCATTGGTGGCGTGGGCATCGGTGTCGCCTCGATTGTGTGTCCCCTCTACATCTCCGAAATCTCGGTGGCTCAGCACCGCGGTTTGCTCGTTTCGCTCTATCAACTCGCCGTTACAATCGGTGTGGTGGGAGCCTACATTATGAACAACTACCTCTTGGTGTATTCGCAAAGCGAAAGCGGCGCCGAACTTACCGGAATGCTTAACACAGTGTTTGTGAGCGAAGTGTGGCGCGGAATGCTCGGTATGGGCTTCCTCCCGTCGTTTATCTTCCTCGTGGCTGTGCTGTTCATCCCCGAAAGTCCGCGCTGGCTCATCACTCGTGATAAACTCAGCAGCGCTGAGGCTATTTTCAGCCGCATCTACACCGATCCCGCTGAAATCCAGCGCCAGATTGCAGCAACTCGCGAGGTGTGCGACACCAAGGAAAGCTCCGAAATCAAGCTGTTGTTCCAGCCCGGCATCTTCACCGCTCTCATCATCGGTGTTGCCATCGCCATCCTCGGTCAATTCATGGGCGTGAACGCAGTGCTCTACTATGGTCCCGAAATCTTCAAGAGCGCCGGACTCCCCAGCGACGATGCATTGTTCTACCAGGTGCTCGTGGGGCTTGCCAATATGCTCACCACCGTGCTCGCCATGTTCATCATCGACAAAGTGGGGCGCAAGAGCCTTGTGTATTACGGCGTTTCGGGAATGATAATCTCGCTGCTCCTCATTGCGTTCTACTTCGTGTGGGGTGCATCGCTCGGATTGTCATCGGTGTTCCTGCTCGTGTTCTTCATGCTCTACATCATCTGCTGCGCAGGCTCGATTTGCGCCGTTGTTTGGGTTATTCTCAGCGAGATGTATCCCATCAAGGTGCGTGCAATGGCTATGAGCGTCGCAGGATTGTCGCTCTGGATTGGAACCTACCTCATCGGACAACTCACCCCTTGGCTTCTTGCCAACATCACTCCTGCCGGAACATTCCTGCTCTTTGCAGTGATGTGTGTCCCCTACATGCTCATCATGTGGAAACTCGTTCCGGAAACCACAGGCAAGTCGCTTGAGGAAATTGAAAAATATTGGACAAAAAAATAACATACATTTATCATATAAAACTAATTATGGAGGATTTTAAAAAGTTAGCGGAACAGTATAAGGGCGAATTGCTCAATTCTGTTCTTCCGTTCTGGCTCGAAAAGTCTCAAGATAAAGAGTTTGGTGGCTATTTCACATGCCTCGACCGCAAGGGCGAGGTGTATGACACCGACAAATTTATCTGGCTTCAAGGCCGTGAAGTGTGGATGTTCTCAATGCTTTACAACAAGGTTGAGAAACGCCAGGAATGGCTCGACGCAGCCATTCAAGGTGGTGAATTTTTGAAGAAATATGGCCACGACGGCAACTACAACTGGTATTTCTCGCTCACCCGCGAGGGAAAACCGTTGATTGAGCCTTACAACATCTTCTCTTACACATTTGCCACTATGGCTTTCGGTCAGTTGAGTATCGCCACCGGCAACAAGGAATATGCCGAAATTGCGAAAAAGACTTTCGACATCGTGCTTTCAAAGGTTGACAATCCCAAAGGGAAATGGAACAAGGTGCACCCCGGAACTCGTTCGCTCAAGAACTTCGCTCTGCCCATGATTCTCTGCAACCTCGCTCTCGAAATCGAGCCGCTTCTCGACCCCGATTTCATGCAGAAAACCATTGATGTGTGCATCCACGAGGTTATGGACGTGTTCTTGCGCCCCGAACTCGGTGGCTTGATTGTTGAAAACGTCGCAGAAGATGGCTCTCTTGTAGATTGCATGGACGGCCGACACATGAACCCCGGTCACGCAATCGAGGCTATGTGGTTCATTATGGACCTCGGAAAGCGCCTCAATCGCCCCGAACTCATCGAAAAGGCTAAAGACACCGCTATCCGCATGGCTGAATATGGCTGGGATAAAGAATACGGCGGCATTTTCTACTTCATGGACCTTCACGGACACCCAACTCAGGAACTCGAATGGGACCAAAAACTCTGGTGGGTGCACATCGAGACTTTGATTTCGATGATTAAGGGTTATCAACTCACCGGCGACGAGCGTTGCCTCGAGTGGTTCAAGAAAGTGCACGACTATGTGTGGACTCACTTCAAAGACCCCGAATATCCCGAATGGTATGGCTACCTCAACCGTCGCGGCGAGGTGCTCCTCGAAGGCAAGGGCGGCAAGTGGAAAGGCTGTTTCCACGTTCCGAGAGGTTTGTACCAGTGCTGGCAGATTCTTGAGAAATTATAATTTTAATTACTAACTATAAATTTTTTATGTTCTATGGAGTATAACTCAAAATCTAATTCAATGAACGCAATTCGCAGCCTCGTGCTCGCATTGTTGTTTATGCTCGCATTCCCTGCCATGGGTTTTGCACAACAGATTTCGGGTACCGTAACCGATGAACAAGGCGAACCATTGATTGGTGTTACCGTATTGGTTGAAAAGACCAAGACCGGTGTCAGCACCGACATCGATGGCAAATATGTCATCGCTGCCAAGGCGGGACAAGTCCTTTCGTTCTCCTATGTCGGTATGGAACCTCAAAAAATCAAAGTCGGTGGCAAGAAAGTTATCGACGTGGTGATGAAACAAAATGCCGAAAACCTCGACGAGGTTGTTGTCGTTGGTTATGGCAAGCAGAAGAAATCATCATTGACAGGCGCTGTCTCGGCTATCAAAGGTGATGAACTCACTGTTGCCCCGACAACTCAGTTGACCCAGATGCTCGCCGGTAAAGTGGCCGGTATCTCTTCTATCCAGACTTCGGGTGAGCCGGGTGTTGACCAAGCATCGCTCCGCATCCGTGGTTCTGTTAAGGCTGTGGCTTACATAGTTGACGGTGTGCCTCGTTCTATCGACGAAATCGACCCCAACGATATCGCAAGCCTTTCTGTCTTGAAAGATGCTGCCGCCACTGCCGTGTATGGTCTTAATGCCGCCGGTGGTGTTATCGTGGTTACTACCAAAAAAGGTAACAAGGGCGCTCCGAAAGTAACTTACGATGGTTCTGTCGGTGCTTCGGTTAATGCCAACTTCCCCGAATTCATGAACGGTCTCCAGTTTATGAACTACTACAACATGGCTGAGATGATGGACCAACTCGCCAACGGCTCTATTACAAGCCGCGACCAGTATGTGCCCAAATACACTCGCCAAATGTTTGAGTTGGTTGCCAACGGCGACCCCACAGATGGCTACGACAACTATGACTACATCGGAAAGGTGTTTGGAACAGGTCTCACTCACAAGCACAACATCTCGATGCAGGGTGGTACCGACAACCACAACTACTATGCTTCTATCGGCTACCTCGGTCAGGATGGTAACATCGACAACTTCAACTACAACCGCTACTCGATGCGATTCAACCTCGACTCGAAAATCGCCAAATATTGGACTTTGAGCATGGGCGCTTCGGGTTTCGTTAGCGACCGTAAGCAACCCGGTTACAACTCGGGTGGTGCCGACAACGGTACTTACGAGGCTGGTTACATGTCGATTGCCAAGCAGACAATCTCCATGCACCCCTATCTCGCTCCCACCTACAATGGCCACTACACCGGTGTCATCTCCAACAACGGCTCAAGCCCCAACAGCCCTCTCGCCGCTATCTACGAGTCGGGGTACAAGAAAACCAATTCTATCGAGGTGCGCACCAACGTGTCGTTACAATTCGATGCTCCTTGGGTGAAAGGTCTTTCTGCCAAGATTTCGGGTGCTTACGACTACAGCAACTCTCGCGACAAGAACGTTGATACTCCTTTCTATGTTCAACAATACAACAAGAGCACTGCCGACCCTGCTAACGCATTCACCACAGTGCTTGGCGAAAAAGGTTCTTCTATCTTGGTTGGTGAAGGTTCTACCTACTCTCAATTGCTCCTCGGAGACATCCAACTCAATTATGACAACACTTTCAATGGTGTGCACAATGTTTCACTCCTCGCTTTGATGGAGGCTCGCGAATATAAAGGCAACGGTCACTCGGCTTATGCCAAAGACCTTAACTTCGCCGAACTTCCCGAACTCGGTTTCGGAACAATGAGCGATATCGGTGGCTGGAGCAACTACTCTCGCCAGATGGGTTATGTATTCCGTGCAAGTTACAACTACGACAGCAAGTACTATGCCGAATTCAGCGGTCGTTACGACGGTTCTTACAAGTTCTCTGGTAACACCTCGGGCAAGCGCTGGGCGTTCTTCCCATCAGGTTCTATCGCATGGCGTATCTCTAAGGAAAGTTTCATGGAATCGACCAACAGCTGGCTCACCGACTTGAAGGTGCGCGCTTCTATGGGTCTCACCGGTGACGACTCAGGTTCGGCTGCCTATGCTTTCTTGAGCACTTATGCTTTCGGTAACAAACTCTACCTCAACGGCACTACCGTTAACTCGGCTTACCTCAATTACATCGCCAACCCCAACCTCACATGGGAAAAGACACGCAGCTGGAACGTCGGCTTCGACGCCACTTTGTGGAACGGTCTCTTGGGTGTTGAATTCGATGCATTCTACAACTACACCTACGACATCCTTCAATCTCTCGGTAGCGACTATCCTCCGTCGATGGGTGGATACTACACTACCTACGGCAACATCGGTGCAACCGATGCCAAAGGTATCGACGTTTTGGTTACTCACCACAACAAGTTCAATGTCGCAGGCAAACCGTTTAACTACTCTGTTTCTGCCAACGTATCATGGGCAAAGAACCGCTGGATTAAATATCCCGATGCCGCCAATGTTCCCGAATGGCAGAAAGTTACCGGCACAAGCCTCAACGCAACCTATGGTTGGGTAGCCGATGGCCTTTATCGCTCGGAAGAGGAAATCGACAACTCCGCTTGGTTTGGCACTCGTCCTAATGTCGGCGATATCAAATATGTCGATCTCAATGGTGATGGTAAAATCGACTATGATGACCGCGGCCGCATCGGTAGAGGTCTCCGTCCCGAAATCACCTACGGTTTCACTCTCGCTGCCGACTGGAACGGTATCGACATCAACGCTCAATTCACCGGCGGTGCCAAGTTTGACGTTTCTATGACCGGTACCTACTACAACGGTTATGACGACAACACCATCTGGACACAGACTTTCAAAGAAGGTGGTAACTCTCCTCTCTACCTTATCACAAACGCATGGAATCTCGACAACACCGACGGAACAATGCCTCGTCTCACCACCGGTAACACCGGACACGGCGGCGACAACGGTCTTGCTTCTACTTTCTGGTTCCGCAAGGGCGACTACATTCGTCTCAAATCGCTCCAGATTGGTTACACTTTCCCAAAGAAATGGATGAGTGTTGCCGGTATCGAAAAACTCCGCGTTTACTTCCAAGGCTCTAACTTGTTTACTATCGACGACCTTCCTAAGGGCTTCGACCCCGAATCTCCCGAGGTTAACAACGGATATTACCCACAACAACGCACTTTGATGGGTGGTTTAACTCTAACTTTCTAATTGTATAATCAATGAAAACAAATATATTAGGTAGCATCATAATCACTGCTGTGGCATCTTTGTCGTTGGCGTCTTGTAGCGACTTCCTCGATACAACTCCTACCGATTCCGCTTCCGATAAACTCATCTGGAGCAAATACGAATATGCCCAGTTGCAAGCCAATTATATGTATGAGGACTTGAACCTCACCAATGGCTATGGCGATGGCACCGGTTGCACTCGCGACTGCTTCATCGGTTTGTCGGAGTCGCTCACCGAGTTGTTCAAATACGGCGGTTACAACTACACTGCGCTCAACCGTATCCCTTCCGAATTTGCCTACGGCACAAGTTCGACTCTCACCAACAGTTATGTCGATTCTTACCTCGGCTGCTGGGGCTCGATGTACCGCTACATCTCCACTGCCAACCAGAGCATTTCCAACCTCCGCAAGTATGGTACTTTCGACGAGGCTAAGAAAACCGAAATCGAGGCTGAATTCCGCTTCTTCCGCGCTTTCTACTACTTCACCCTTGCAAAACGCTATTCCAAGATGATTCTCTACACCGAGAACATGGACGAATACACCAAGGATAAAGAACCTGTCGATCGCGCTACCGTTTATCAGCAAATCTATGACGACTTGAAGTTTGCAGGCGAAAACCTTCCCGAAAGCACAACCCCCAACGGCCGTCTCACTTCGGGTGTTGCCTACGCTCTCATGTCGCGCGCTATGCTCTATGCCGAGCGTTGGCAGGATGCTCGCGATGCCGCCCTCAAAGTTAAGGCTCAAGGCTACGACTTTGCCGACGACCTCGAGACTCCTTTCACCCCGGGTGGTAAAGGCGCTATCTTCCAATTCTGCTTCGACCTCACCGCTCAAACTCACAACTTCGACTGCTATTATTCTCCCGGCGGCGACAAACTCGCTTACTCCAACCCCGTATCCGGTGGTTATGGTTGCCCCACTCAAGAAATGGTTGAGTCGTTTGAATATGTTACCGGCGGTCTTCCCGACTGGAGCGCATGGCACACTTCTCAAGGCACTCAGGAGACTCCTCCCTACGAAATCCTTGAGCCCCGATTCGCTCACACTATCCTCTACAACGGCGCTGCTTGGAAAACTCGTGAAATCGAATCTTTCGACGGTGGTGCAGATGGTTGGTTGCAATGGATGAAAGGCGACATGTGCGAGGGTAAATCCACTACAAGTTACTACTTGCGCAAACTCGTTGATGAGAACAACTATTTCGCCAACGGCTCTCGTTGCACCAAGCCTTTCACATTCATCCGATATGCCGAGGTTATGCTCAACCTTGCCGAGGCTTGCTATCGTCTCAACGACAACGATGGCGCGCTCGACGCTCTCAACGCTGTTCGCACTCGCACAGCCGTAGGTCTTCCTCAAGTGAACGCTTCGGGCGATAACCTCTTCGCTGCCATCCGTCAGGAACGCAAAGTGGAACTCGCCTACGAAGGACACTACTATTGGGATATGCGTCGCTGGCATCTCGCCCACGAAGCATTCACCGGCAACCGTGCCCATGGTTTCAAAATCGTGAAAGAACCCAATGGCGCTCTCACTTATTACTACATCGAGGTGGATGACCAAAACCGCAACTTCCCCGAAAAGATGTACACCAATCCAATTCCGCAATCCGAATTGGAAAACAATAAGTTAATAACTCAAGATCCCGCTTGGAACTAATTTTAATGCCTAATCAAAAATGAAAAAGAATATTTTATTGCTCCTTGCGGTGGTGATGCTCGCCATGACTTCGTGTGAAGACCCGAAGTATGTTGCTCCTACTGCCGACCGCCAAGGACTCACAAGTCTTACCGCCATCTTCACAAGCGGTCCGTTTGTGGATCAGACGATGGCAAAACTTGATATCACCGACCCGATTCCTGACCGCCTGGTGATTCCTGTTCCCTACTACTATCCTGAGACGAGCGACGATGAAACCGCTCAATACATGAACAAGGTGCGCGTGCAAGCCGCTCTTGCAGCCAACTGCTACATCAGCCCGGCTCTCACCGTTCTCGACCTCACCAAGGAGAATGAG
>SFER01000089.1 GCA_004557195.1 Bacteroidales bacterium
AATTTGCCACACAAGAGGTTTTGCAAAAATACCGGCTCGGTTCGTCGGCAAATGTGAGTATCGTGAAGAGGGCATTGGTTAAAAAGGAACTCATAGAGATTGAGAAACGACAAGTTGTCATTAGCGACCCGGTGCTGAAAGTGTGGCTAAAAAAGGAATTAGGGGTATAATTGTAAAATTGTCTATTTTTAACTTACACTGAGAGCCTTTTTGTATTAATATTACTATCTTTGCAACGATAACCTATTTCACTTTTGTTATGAAAGAAATAACCCTAAAACTCAAAGCGGCATTGATGCTGCTCCTTATCACAATCGCAACGGCTGGCGCTGCCGATTGGTCGGGAACGCTCCCGGTGATGCATATCAACACTATTGGCGGAATGCCCATTACAAGTAAGGAAACCTACGTGAGAGCAACCTACTATGTCGATGCGCTCGGCATCGATGGCTACAAGAATGTGGCATCGGCTTCACTCCCCGACACTATGCAAATTCGCGGTCGCGGAAACTACACCTGGACCGGATTTGACAAAAAACCATATCGAATTAAACTCGACAACAAAACGGCACTCTTGGGAATGAACAAGAGCAAACACTTCGTGCTGCTCGCCCATGCCGACGACGACCTCGCATTTCTGCGCAACACCTTAGGATTTCAACTCAGCCGCATGCTCGGGTTGGCGTGGACTCCGGCTCAAGAGCCGGTGGAGGTGGTGTTCAACGGCAAATACATCGGGTTGTATATGCTCACCGAAAACATTCGCATAGACAAAACCAGAGTGAATATCGTTGAGCAAGCCGACGAGGAAACCGACCCGGAGAAAATCACCGGCGGATGGCTGGTGGAGATAGACAACTACCAAAACGACCCCCATGTGTCGGTTGATGGCATGACCATTACATACCACACCCCCGAGGTGCTTTCTTCCCAACAGGAAACCTATCTCTATGACCAATTCCACGATATCCACACAAAATCGTACAAAAAAGATGCCGCTTCCACCGAGTGGGAAACCATCCTCGATAAGAATGACCTCGTGAGATTCTATATCGTTCAAGAAATCCTTGATAATCAGGAGGCTTTCCACGGCAGTTGCTATCTCTACAAGGACCTGAACGAAGAGCGTTGGCACTTCGGTCCGGTGTGGGATTTCGGAAACACCTATCGCCGCGGATACGACAAATATGTGTGGCAAGACCCGGCATTCGGCGTGGAACTCATCGACGGACTCGCTCGATTTGACTCCTTCCAGGCTCGAGTGAAAGAAATGTGGAGCGATTTCTATCGCGATGACTATCCCACGCTCTCGCAATTCATCGACGATTTCATCGCAAAAATAGAAAAAGCCATAGTTGCCGACCGCAACCGATGGAGCGCCTACGGCACCGCCAATGCGGCAGCCGCAATCACCGATTTCAAAAACCGCCTCGCGACAAAGACCAAATGGCTCGCAAAACAGTGGGGCGACAGCAGGACTCCCGAAGCCGAGGCTTATTTCATCAACGATGCCCGCTGGGCTCAGGTGTATTGCTGGGCTTGGGACAAAGACAACCCCTATATCAACTACACCGGTGGACAATGGCCGGGCGAGAAAATCGACAAAATCGGTACTACTGCCAGTGGCGAATTTGGCATTTACCGCTGGAGATGCTTCGGCACCGAGCCGATTTCGTCAAACACCGGCATAATTTTCGGCGACGGCGGCGCCGGTGAAGGTCACCAAACAGATGATTTCGACTTCGTCGATGGAGCCTACTACAACAAAAGCGGACTTGCCGACAGTGCTGTGGATGGAATCACCGACAATCATTCGCCCATGCCGGTCTATAATCTCATGGGAGTGAAAATAGGCATGGTCGAAAGCCTCTCTCAAGCAGTGGCAACCCTCCCCAACGGGCTGTACATAATCGGCACTCAAACGATCTTCATCCACCGCTAATCCCCGCTCGAGATAGGATTATTCCGTTTTTATTCGTAACTTTGCGCGGTAATAGCTACTGCAATGAAAAGAAACGATTTTGAGATTATGGCTCCTGTGGGGAGCTACGAATCGCTCTCTGCGGCGATTCAAGGCGGTGCCGATGCCATCTATTTTGGCATCGAGGGATTGAATATGCGTGCCAAGTCGTCAAACAATTTCACTATCAACGACCTCCACAAGATTGCCGAAACTTGCCGCGAGCATGGGCTAAAAACCTATCTCACAGTGAACACCGTAATCTACGATGAGGATATCGACACTATGCACAAAGTGATTGAGGCGGCTCGCGATGCCCGGCTCTCGGCGATCATCGCCAGCGATATGGCGGCGATTCTCTATGCCCGGAGCATCGGGGTGGAGGTGCACATCAGTACCCAGCTCAATGTCTCCAACACCGAGGCGGTGAGATTCTATTCGCAGTTTGCCGATGTGGTGGTGCTTGCCCGCGAGCTCAATCTGGAGCAGGTGAAGCGCATCCACGATGCCATTGTGGAGGAAGATATCCGTGGTCCTCACGGGGAATTGGTGCGCATTGAGATGTTCTGTCATGGCGCATTGTGCATGGCGGTGTCGGGCAAGTGCTATATGAGTCTGCACGAAACCGGGGCGAGTGCCAATCGCGGCGCATGCCGCCAGATTTGCCGCCGCAGCTACACTGTGAAGGATACCGACACGCAAGAGGAACTCGAAATCGAAAACAAATATATCATGTCGCCCAAAGATTTGAAAACCATCCATTTCCTCAATAAAATGATTGATGCCGGGGTGAGGGTGTTCAAAATCGAGGGGCGCGCTCGCGGTGCGGAATATGTGCGCATCGCGGCAAGCTGTTACAACGAGGCTATCAATGCCTGCATCGACGGCTCTTTCTCCGATGAGAAAATCACCGATTGGAACACGCGTCTCGACAAGATTTTCAACCGCGGCTTCTGGAACGGCTACTACCTGGGGCAGCGTCTTGGCGAGTGGACTTCAAAATATGGCAGCAGTGCCACCAAGGTGAAGGTGTATGCCGCCAAGGGAATACGCTATTTCTCGGGTATCGGGGTGGCTGAATTTCAAATGGAAGCCGGCGAGCTGCATCTTGGCGACGAGATTGTAATCACAGGACCCACTACGGGTGCCGTGATGCTCACAGTAAAAGAAATCCGCGTGGATTTAAAGCCTGTGGAGAAAACCGTGAAGGGGGAACGCTTTTCAATCAAGGTGGATGAGAAAATCCGTCCGAGCGACCGCCTCTTCATCTGGAAAGACACCGGTGTAGCCCCTTAGTCCATCGGCATCATCCCGATATAGGTGCTGAAATAGGGGTCGGTGCTCAATTCGAGATACTCGTGATAGAAGCGGAAATAGAACACGGTGCGCTCGCCGTTGTCGTAGATGATGCGCACTGCATCGTCGGGGTCGAGGTCGAGCCAGTCAAACCCTACGCTTACCCATCGGTGGTAATCGTCGTAGAAACACTGCTCTCCGCGTCCGTTGGAGTAGAAGTAGAACTGCTGGAAATCGGGATGGTTGGTGTGCACATTCCCAAGGTCGGTGTATCTCACCTCCCACGCGCCTGTGAGGCGTGAAAACCAGTTTTTGTCGCAAGACGAAAGCGACATCATCACCATTATAATAAATAGATACAGTACACTCTTTTTCATATAGTTCGTGTTGATAATTAACCACTTTTTCACAGTCTCACCGTGATAATTTCGGCATCGCCCTTGAATTGAGCCGCCGAGGCATTTGCCGGGAGCATCACAGTCTCCCCTTTGCCTATCTCGACAAAATCGCCGCCATCGATGCTCACCATTGCCTCTCCGTCAACAGCTGTGAGGATGAGGAACGATTCGCAAGTGGTCAAGTCGAGCATCGCTGTGCCTTTTACACACAATTTGCGCACCTCGAAGCAAAATTCCTTGGCAAGCACCCACTCGCAGTCGCTCACTTTCATCGGCAAGGTGCGGTAGTCGTCTTGCACGGTGTAGTCGATAGCCTGCTTCGCTTTGTCGATGTGCAATTCCCGCTTGTTGCCATTGGTATCGCGACGGTCGAAATCATACAGGCGATATGTGATGTCGCTTGCCTGCTGCACCTCCAAGATTAGGTTCCCCGCGCCGATGCTGTGCACACGACCTGCCGGGAGGTAGAACACATCGCCGGGCTTGCTGTCATATTTGGCAATCACATCGAGGATGCTGTTGTCGGCTATGCGCGCCTCAACCTCCTGTGGAGACACCTCGCGCGACAATCCGGCATAGATTGCGGCATCGGCAGTCGCTGAAATTACATACCACATCTCACATTTTCCCGATGCGTCGTGGAGTACACGTGCCATTGTGTCGTTGGGGTGCACCTGAATGGACAAATCTTGCTTGGCGTCGATAAATTTGATGAGGATGGGGAATTTGTCGCCAAATTCGCGATAGCAACGCTCACCAACGAGTGCCTCGCGATACTTTGCCACGAGGGTGCTCAAATCGCATCCGCTATGGGCTCCTTCTGCTACCTTTGTAATAAATCCATCGATACCCGACACCTCCCAACTTTCCCCTACCGAGCTGCTTGGCAATGAAATGCCCTTGAGGGCGGCGATTTGCTCGCCTCCCCAAATAGTCTCCTTGTAGCAAGGGGCAAATTTTATGGGATGTATGTATTGCGACATATATATAACAAATTGGGGTGTAAAGTTACGAAAATAATCTCATCCACACTACAAATCGGGTCAAAAACAGCCTTTCTACGCCCAAAATCGCCTCAAAACAGGCATAAATCCACATCTCCCGGGCAATTGAACGGCGTTTTTCACTCTCCACAAAACACCGCGAGACACCGCAAACCTCACAAAAACTCCGAAGCCTTCGTTCCGCGCGTTCGTGGCAATAAAAATTTTGTAAAAGGATTCGGAATTTAAAATAATTGGGTATATTTGCAACAATTTTATAATTTTGTGTTTATGTATTTGTGTTTCATTACTTTTTGATATCATGGACCAATCTCTATATAGCTACTCACTCTGTTTTGCATTGTCGCTGATGCTGTTTTTCGGGCTTCACATGCTGTTTGCCAGGACTCCCGAAAAGGAAATCTTTGCCAATTTCCTGTTGTCTCGAAGGCTGATGGGCATTGCGCTACTCATTCTCGCAGCCAACTACATGGTTCACTTTTTCTTTTTCGTGAGGCAGATAGATGTCAATGCCACCATCTTGATGAATCTCGCTACATATTTCATCTGCTACTGGATTTTCGGTTCGGCAATGATGACCTTGCTCGACAATCGCTACATCACGCGGCGCAGAGTGCTCATCCACCTGTCTCTGTGGCTCGTATTTGTTGCGCTGGCAAGTGTGTTGCTCATTTGCAACCACGATTCCCACTACCGGCATATTGGCACGATTATCCTTGCCTTTTGGCTGATTATATATGGGCTATTCCTCTCAATTAGGCTGTTGCGCACCTATAACAGGGCGATTAAAATGTTTGAAAACGCCTATTCCGAGGATATCGGTGCATATATCCGCTGGCTGTCGGTTTTCACTTATTGGGCGATTGGTTTTGGTGTGAGTTGCGGATTGCTCACCTTCTTGCCCGATAAATATGTGTTTATCTGGATTTTGTCGGCTATTCCGTTCTATGTCTATCTTTATTGCTGCTACCAAAACTACATGCTGTTCTACGAAAAGGTGGAAACCGCCATTCAAGGAGACAGGGAGTTGAGCGAAACCAACGACGACGGGCTCACCCCCACCTATCACTCCGCAATAGCGCGCCACATCAACGAGTGGATAGAGGAGGAGGGCTATCGCAAGCCGGGTGTCACCCTCAACGAATTGTCGATGCAGATATGCACAAATCGCACCTATCTCTCGGAGTATATCAACAGCAACTATCAAAAGAGTTTTCGCGACTGGATTGCCGACATGCGCATCGAGTATGCCAAGCGATTGATGAAATCCAACCCGAAACTCAAGATTCAAGAGGTGTCCGAGGCATCGGGATTCCTCTCATTGAGCCACTTCATAAGGACATTCAGCGACAAAGAGGGTTGCTCGCCGTCGCGATGGCGAAAGAGCAGTGCCGAATAGTCCCGATTGATGCCTAAACAACAAATTTACGAATAGTCAAAAACCGCAGATTTTGCTATTTTAGCAATTTTTTTGCCGCCGTTTCAAATTATGATTCCGGCGGCTGCTCTTTTCTTGGATTACAAAAACGAAATTCCCTATTTTTGCATTATAAAGTGTGAATTTAATTAACATAAATAACATATTACAATGAAAAAGTTAACTAACTATTTTGCATTGATGCTCATGGTGGCTATATGCTTGCCCATGATGATTACCGCTTGCAGCGATGACGACCCGTGGACTCCAACCCCGACTCCTGTCCCCACCACCAATTCTGCCGGATGCATCACCGACCAGGCTAAGCTCGACATGATTTATTCGCTCGTTGACCTTGAAGGAAACAAGGGGCGTCTCTATGAGATGACCTACACTGTCGATTACAAACTCGATGAGGCTCTCGATTTCGGCATCGATGGCACCGGAACACTCACCAAGTTTGTGGCATCAAAACTTTTCGACCAATATCCACCTGCCTCCAAGAGCATGAAGCTCTCCTACGACGCAGGATGTAGCGCATTTGCCGCTCCCGACTCCAAAACCGGCAACTATTTGATGGGGCGCAACTTCGACTTCAATCACTTCGCTCCCGGCACCAAAGACCGCGTGATGATTCCGGCGATTGTGGTTCACACCGCTCCCAAAGGCGGCAAAAAATCGGTGTCGCTTGTCGATGGCAAATTCGTTGACTACAACCAAGGTTTCTACAACGACACCAAGTCCGACCTCTCAATGCTCATGGCTCTTCCTTATCTGTTGCTCGACGGCATCAACGAAGACGGCTTCGCAGTGAGCGTGCTCAAGCTCGACGGACTCCCCACCAGGCAAGACTCGATAGGCAAAAAGACAATTTTCACCACAGTGGCTATGCGTATGTGCCTCGACCGCGCCTCGACAGTGAAAGAGGCTGTAGCGATGCTCAATAAATACAACATGCACATGGACAAGGAGAAAGCAAGCTATCACTTCTTCATGGCTGACGCCACCGGCGACTACGCAATCGTGGAATACACCGATGCCAACACCTCCAACTACCCCACAAATATGGAAGTGCTCACCGGCAACGACACTCTCCGCTGCGTTACCAATTTCTATGTGTCGCCCACCATGGCAGGCACCAAGCACGGCATAGTTATCTCGGAGCATGGCAAGAAACGCTATGAAAATTTGCGCGCCGGATTGCTCGGATATAACTACAGGGTAACCCCCACACAGGCAAAAGACCTGTTGAAGATTGTGGCACAAGGTCCCAACGACTCCCAAGCTTCCACAGGCTTCACACAGTGGTCGGAGGTGTTCAACCTTAGCAAAAAAACCTTCTCGGTGTCTATCCTCCGAGAGTGGGACAAGACATTTGAATTTGGCATAGAACAGAAAAAATAACCTATTAAAAAACATAAAATATCTACCAATTATGAAGAAAACATTTTTGAAATGGGCTGTAATGTCGTTTGCTGCCATAGTGGCAGTGTCGTTGGGTTCCTGCTCCGACGACAACGACAATGTGCCCGATGATGAAGATGATGAAATCGAAGAAGTAGGATATCAGCAACCCACCGAGGATATTGTCAAAACCCAATACACCGGAAAAGTTGCTGTGGTTCAACCAATTTCAGATGCGATATTGGATTACTTGAACAAACGCTTCGTAAACACCACCACCGAGCTCACCGAAGATGCCGATGTGGTGGTGATGGACGAATTGAATGCCGGCAATCTCGCACACGACGAGGAGCAGTATGCATTGCTGCAGAAAATTTGGGATAAGAACAAAGTGTTTGTGTTCATCAATCCCGACGCCAATTCCTATTCCCTTGAAGATAAATTGCGCAACAACGGCGTTGAGTTTCCGCCGTCGAACGATGATTTAGCCTCTCTCGAAGGCGTAAGCATCTATATGACACGTGCTGATGGCAATTCGTTCTATCACGAAGGCTCAGGTATGAACGGAAAGGGAGAAGAAGACATCTACACAGCCGAAACAGAAGAGGGAGTTACCAATGTTACTTACCCGCCGAGCAATGATGAGTTCGTCCCAACAGACTATACCAACGGTGTTATTGCCGAAAACGCTGCCGAATGGCTCAACGAGATTTCCACTCCCGGCGAGCAAAGAAACATCGCTTTCGCCCGCGCTGCCTCCGATGCACACAATGCCATCCCGGTATCCACCACCATCCACCACACAATTAAAACCGACCACAGTTGGATAAAAAGCGAGCAAAGCAAAGCCAATGTACCCGCTTCGGTAGAAGTTGATGTGAAGACAGTGATTACCGCCTATGGCGCATATTCCCCTGCCGAAGGTGGCGACATCTATGACATTACCCTCTATCAAGGATTCCCCGCCGACAAAACTTTCGTTAAAAACAAAGTTGTTCTCAAGAAAGCGGCATACAAGTACAAATACACAGGCGGTTGCTACTATGGTCCGTATGTCGATTTGTCCCTCGTAGGTTTGCCCTCGGGCTACACTGTAGAACTTGAAGAAGTAGCGCCGTTGCCACAAGCCGGACAATACAATTTGACCCACTATCCTTTGCAAACAAGCCTTGGAGGCTCGCTTCAAGGAAATATCTCAAAAGATCCCGGCTTGTCGTTAGGCTTTAGCGGCTCTTGCACTCTCCCTTTCACCACAATTAGTTTCAATCACTCCGAAATGCCGATTAACTTTCAAGAGAAAAACGGTCATGCCCAGTGGATATACTCTACCAACTATAAAATATACAAAGGTGCGTGGGGTTTCAATCCCCAAATGAACGATATCCCCGACATTGTGCATCAATACTGCAAGACCGACCAAGCGGTGTCGTTTGTGGTGAAGAATACCGAGGAAATGGGCGAATGTGATATC
>SFER01000090.1 GCA_004557195.1 Bacteroidales bacterium
CTAATCCAACACATAACCGCCCGTATGGCATGAAGGAATCGTGGACTACTACATACAATTGCTGTTTTTCCATGTTATAAAACGCATTGAGTTCTTTGATCTCGCAATTATCGCCATCAAAACTTGAGTTCAACACTCTAATATTTCCTTTGTCGATGAGACACACTTGCCACTTATACCTATCACTGTCCATGCCGTAGAGAAAGAATTCAGAACCATCATAGGATTTGAAAGGAATAAATATGGGTATTATTTCAAATCCTTTTTCCCGGTATTCGGTATAACTTGGCATGTGCTTTGTCTCCGGCGCGACAAACGCATTGTCTAACGCGCTTTCGCCGACAAATATTTGACCTTTGTCGTTTAGCAGGAGCAGGACATCTCCAAGGTCGTACATGGGCATGCCGAGCTTGATTGCACTTGCGGTGGCATATATTAAGGTTATGCCGTTGGATTCCGCCTTAAGTGCTCCAACAAGTTGGATTTGCTTCGATTTCGATTTGGAGAATACTTTAATGCGGTCTTTATTATCGACCATGAGCCAATAATTGTCCGAGAGTTTCTCGATGCTCGTCATGTTGCATTTCACCAACTCCTTGCCTTGGAAGTTGATAATTCCTTTATACTCCTTGTCGGCAACAATGGCAATTCCGTCAGCCACATCGACAATCGAAGTGTATTTTGGCTTCACAAGCACTTCGCCGGTTTCTGCATCTATTAAACCGAATTTTCCTTTTTTCTCAAATGGTTCGGGGACTGATGCAAGCGAGCACACTGCGCCAAACGCAATCATTAAAAATAAGAGATAACTTTTTTTCATGATGATTAATGTTTATGTTAATAAATTGATAGTTGCAAAGAAAAGTAAATTTAATGCAATTCTATTGGTCCAAATGAGTCCAAATGTGCTCCAAATGCGATGTTATCTCAAAGTGAAAAATTAGTAATGTGCTTTTTCTTGCGTAATTAATAATTAATGAGTATCTTTGCGGCGTGTTTAACAATGTGGAAAAATTTGGCTGCTTGCAACCACATAAAAAAATGCTAAAACTGCGATTCCAATCAACACTCTCCGAATCAACGATTAGCATTTTTTCCACTCAAAAAAATTGGAAAAAATGAACTATTTATTCACATCCGAATCTGTATCGGAAGGGCATCCCGACAAGGTTGCCGACCAAATCAGCGATGAAGTGCTCGACCGCTTCATGGCTCACGACCCGCAATCCAAAGTGGCTTGCGAAACTCTTGTTACCACCGGACAGGTGGTTATCGCAGGCGAGGTGAAATCCAACGCCTACATCGACCTTATGGACGCCGCGCGCACCGTTATCAACAAGATAGGCTACAACCGCAGCGAATACAAATTCGACGGCGACTCTTGCGGTGTGCTCAACGCGCTCCACGAGCAGAGCACCGACATCAACCGCGGCGTGGAGCGTGCCGACTCCGAGAATCAAGGTGCCGGTGACCAAGGCATGATGTTTGGCTACGCTTGCAACGAAACCGAGAACTATATGCCGGTGTCAATCGACCTTGCACACCTGCTCATGCGCGTGCTTGCCGACATTCGCCGCGAAGGGAAGGTTATGACCTATCTCCGTCCCGACTCAAAGAGCCAGGTTACAGTGGAATATGACAGCGAAACCAACAAGCCGGTGCGCATCCACACAATCGTTATCTCCACTCAGCACGACGAGTTTATTCTCCCCGCCGACGATTCGCAAGAGGCTGCCGATGCCGCCGACACCGCAATGCACGACCAAATCTTTGCCGATGTGCGCGACATTCTCATCCCTCGAGTTGTTGCCATGCTCCCAGACAGTGTTAAATCGCTCTTCGACAGCAATCTCAAACTCTATGTAAACCCCACAGGCAAATTTGTCATCGGAGGTCCTCACGGCGACACCGGTCTCACCGGACGCAAAATCATCGTTGACACCTATGGCGGCAAGGGCGCTCACGGCGGTGGCGCATTCTCGGGCAAAGACCCCTCGAAAGTGGACCGCTCGGCAGCATACGCCGCGCGACATATTGCCAAAAATGCTGTTGCGGCAGGCGTTGCCGACGAGATTCTCGTGCAGGTGGCTTATGCCATCGGTGTGGCACAGCCGGTTAGTTTCTATGTGAACACTTTCGGCACCAACCACACCAAATTCTCGGATGCCGAACTCTCGCAAATCCTCGAGCCGATCTTCGACATGCGTCCGGCAGCCATCGAACGCCGTCTCAAGCTTCGTGCTCCTATCTACGAAGAGACCGCAGCCTATGGGCACATGGGTCGCACTCCGCAAATCGTCACCAAGCACTTCCACTCGAAATACGAAGGCGACAAAGACATTGTGTGCGAACTCTTCACATGGGAAAAACTCGATTATGTAGAAGCAATTAAAGCCGCAATAAGCAGCAAATAACTCACATTTCGCCTTATTTTTGCCTCATTTGGCGAAAAATAAGGCGCAATTTTGGCTGTATCTACAAAATTTGTTATCTTTGCGTGCTTTTATTGCCACTCAGGCAGTTTGCTATTTTTGAAAATTAATAATACAACAATTTATATAATGGCAGCATTAGAGAAAATTAGAAAAAAATCAGTATTCCTGATTGTTGTTATCGGTGTGGCGCTTTTCGCTTTCATCATCGGTGACTTTTTAAATTCAGGTCAGACATTCTTTGGCAATGCGACTACAGTAGCCAAAGTTGGCGGTGAAAAAATCGACATCCATCAATTCCAAAGCAATTTGGAGGAGATGTCGCAACAAGTGCAGAACTCAGGTCAGCAAATCGACATGGCGCTTATCCAACAACGCGTCCTCGAAAACATGATTGATGAGAAACTCTTCAACAAGGAAATCGAGAAGCTCGGTATCGAAGTGAGCGACGAAGAACTCACAGAATACATGACCGGTCGTTTCGCTACCCCGCAAATGTATCAATTCGCACAACAGATGGGTGCTCCCGACACAAAGACTCTTTACGACATGTTGTTCAACCCATCAAAATACAACCTCAACAACGAGATGGTGGCTCCTGCCAAGGCTGAATGGCTCAAGATGGAGAAAAATATCACATTGCAAGTTTCGCAAATGAAACTCGCCAACCTCATCATCGGTACAATCCCGGCAAATGACCTCGACGTTAAAGCGCTCAACGCCGGTAACGCCACTTCAAGCGTGCTCCTCGTTCAAAAACCATTCTCTTCGGTTTCCGACGACGACGCTAAGGTTTCGGATGAAGAAATCAACGCTCGCTACGCTTCCGACAAAGGCATGTTCCGCCAAAAACAAGAAGTGCGCCGCATCCACTACATCACAGTCGATATCAAACCATCGGCTGCCGATGAAGCCGCTGCCAACCGCCTCTTCGTTTCTGCCGACAGCGCACTTCGCAACACTGCCGGTATCGAGGCTGTAACTACCAATTCCGACCTCATGGTGAAGAACTCAACAAGCCGTCTCTCCGACATCTCCAACACCAAGGTGAAAGACTTCGTTGCCGCAGCAGCCGTTGGCGCTGTGAGCGAAATGACACACATTGGCGACACCTACTCGGTAGTTAAACTCCTCGGCAAAACCGTAGAAGTGGATTCTATCCTCGTTGATATGGTGGCTGTAGAAGGTGAGAAATCGGTTCAAGACTCTATCCTCAACCTCCTCAAAGGCGGCAAGACCGTTGCCGAAATCGAGAAAGTTAAAGGCGTGAGCGGTTCACAAGCCGACATTTGGCTCGACCTCGTAAAAGCGGCTCCCACAGCCGACGTTAAAGCCAAGCTCCTCGGTGCCGACAAGGGGTTCTTCGTGTTCGACAGCAACGACCGCATGGCTATCCTCTACAACGTGAAGGACAAAAAAGCTCCTAAGACCGTGTATGAATATGCCGAAGTGTCCTACCGCGTTCTCCCAAGCGAAGAAACCACTCGCGGCTTGCGCAACGCCCTCAACTCGTTTGTAGCAAACAACCAAAACAGCAAAGACTTTGCCGAAAACGCTATCAAAGCCGGCTACACAGCCATCGAATCGCAACTCACTGTAGATATGCCGCAAATCGACCGCATCCCCTACACTCGCAAGGCTATTCAATGGGCTTTCAACGCCAAAGCAGGCGAAGTTTCTCCTATCTTCGACAAGGAAAACAACGACAAGATGCTCGTTGTAACTCTCGACGAAGTGCTCGACAACAAATACACTCCTGTTAGCGACCCCGCTGTCAAGATGCTCCTCACTTCTTTGATTCGCAACGACAAAAAAGCAGAGAAAATCATCGCCGACTTCAATGGCAAAGCTAACGACCTCAACGGTTATGCTTCTGTAATGGGCGTGCAAGTTGACTCGGTTAAATGCAACTTCGCTCAACCGTTCATCCCCGGCGCAGGTTACGAACCCGCTCTCGTTGGCGCCATCTCGGCTGCCGAACCGGGCAAACTCGTAGGTCCGGTGAAGGGTCAAAACGGTGTGTTCTACTTCCAAGTTACCGGTGTTGACAACAATGTTCCCGAAATCGGTAAAGAACAAGCCGGCAACCGCTTCTCTTCGATGTATGGCGGCAACTCGGTAATGCAACGCTTCTACGAAATCCTCAAAGAGGACAACAAAGTGGAATACATGCTCCAGAAATTCTATTAATCCACCCCGATTAATCAATATCACACAGCGAAGTCGCCCCACCGGGTGGCTTCGCTGATTTTTTATCCCCACACCCCTTGCAATCCTCGAAAATAATCGCTAAATTGCGGCCTGAAACCACTAAACCGACAACTCTATGAAACCAAGAAGACTTCTCACCGCCATCATTGTGAGCGCCGTAATCGCCTTTGCATACATCAAATTCGAAGAATGGAACGACTTTAGAATCGTCAACGAGGAACGCACCACCGAAATTTGCGACAAATTCATCGAAAAGCATCCCAAGTCGTCCCACACCGACTCGGTGGCTTATCTCCGCACAAAACTCGCTTTCTATAAAGACGATTTCTATGCCGCACAAGACTATATCTATGACTATCGCGAGCGCTTCCCCTATGGCGCGCACATCGAAGATATCGACTATTTGGAAATCCTATGCGACCACAAAATGAACGGATTCTCATGGACAGTAATCGACCGATTTAACGAATTGTACCCCTCGAGCAAATACAAGCGGCAAATCGATGCCATGGCCGACCGCAAGTGGAACGAATGCATTGCATCCTACGACACCCTCGCCGCCAAAGCCCACGAGAAAGCAGCATCCTACCTCCGCGAAATGCTCACCTACCTCAAAGAACACAAAACCCACACCGTAGGGATTGTAATCAATCCCGATATCAGAGTGAAAGACTATGCCGACTACAGCTCCACCGTACACATGATTTTGGACAACGCCCCAACAGGCAGATTACACATAGGCATTAACACGGTAAAAAGCAAAATTGTGCATTTAGGCGACAATTTCAGCGAACGACGAATAAACGAAATCAGCAAAGACATCATCTCAAGCATCCAATCGGCATTCAACGACATATTCGGCTTCGGCACTATCCAACTGAGCACTAATGCCCCGGCAGATGCCCCCACATGGACAATCAACTACAAAATCAGAAACCTTGAGACAAAAGAATTTGGCGAAACCGTGCCGCAACTATACGAAATCTACACCGGACCAATACAAATCGACCCCGATGCAGTAATTGTAGGCACTCAAATGTCGATTTACTGCCACCTCACAATCCCCGGCAGCGACACCGATTTTAAATACAATGTGGAAGTAACACCAGAAAATGCCCTCCGTTGGACAACGTTCGACAACGAAGACGGCAACCTGGTTTCGGAGGCCTACTACCACATAACCCGCTCCTGCCTCAACCGCTACATCACCCACCTAAAATCCACCTTCGCCCTCCCCACCGACTGAAAATTAACTTATATACCCGCGCAGAAACAACCGCGCAAGGAGATATAGCAGCAAAAGGAGTTCCATCGGTTGCAAAACGGGGTGGTTCCTCGCTTAGGGGTTGTAGAGGTCGTGGTTGAAGAAGTTGAGGACATCCATGGCGGCGGCATAGGCTTGCGCGGCGGGGCTGTCGGGGGCGATGTTCTTGGCTCGCGCGTAGTCGCTCACCGCAAGGCTTGTGTGCCCCTTTTTCATGTGTATGTTGCCGCGCCAAAATAGGAGTGTGGCATCGTCGGGATGTTCCGCCAATGCCTGTTCAACGGCTGCAAGTGCTTCCTCGATGCGGTCGTCGGCAAGCATGGCTTTGATTTGTTCTATGATTTTCTCCATTTCCATCTGTTTTGTAGCGCAAAGTTACCACCTTTCGCTCATTCCTGCAAGCAGAGGGCGATGCCCTAAAAAAGGAAAATGCCCGACACCATGTGGTGCGGGACATTTATGGGTGCCCGGGACCGGACTCGAACCGACAAGGACGTGAATCCAATAGAACCTGAAACTATCGCGTCTACCAATTTCGCCACCCGGGCTTTACGCTCGGCAAAGGTAGTCAAAATTTTTTGTAACGAAGCCGTTTTTCATCACAAAATTCGCACAAGTGCGTTTTTTTTCACAGTTTCCGGGGGTGTAATGTGTTAAATTTTGGCTAAATAGCGCTATTTGGCGCGTTATGCACGCCGAGGGTGGCGGCGGATGCTAATTTTGCACTAAAAAAGCTATGGAAATATCTCAAAATCTCGTTCAAAGTATGGTGGGGGTGCCGGTGCTGATGTTTTTGGAGTATCTTCTGGTGCTTATTGCGGTGCTCGCCGACCTTGTGAGTGGAGTGAGGAAGGCGAAAAAGATGGGTGTGGCGCGGCGGAGCAAGGCGTTTAGGCGAACAGTTGACAAACTTGCGCGTTACTATAATGCGCTGTTTGCGCTCTCGATTGTCGATGCTATGCAACTCTTTGCCATTGCCTATCTGCGCGCTGTCGAGAGCCTCGATTCGCTTCCGCTGTTTCCGCTTTTCACTCTTCTCGGTGCGATTGGAATTGCTCTTATCGAACTGAAAAGTATATTTGAGAAGGCAGAGGAGAAGGAGCAGCAGCAATATCGCGATGCTGCCGAGGCTATCATCAAGCTACTGCGCAACCACGATGTGATAACCAATCTTATTAACCTAAAATCTGAATGCAATGAAAAATGAATCTTTCTTCTCTATTGAGGAGCTATCTGCATCAACAACGGCTAAGCGCCTCGGGATTGACAACACCCCGAGCGCCGAGGCGGTGAAGAATATGCGGCGTCTCATCAACCGGGTGCTCGACCCGGCACGCAAGGCTCTCGGAATGCCAATCACGGTGAACAGCGGATTCCGCTCGCCGGCTCTCAACGCCGCTGTGGGCGGAGCCGCTCGCTCCTATCACCTGTCGGGACGCGCCGCCGACCTCAACGCAGGCTCACGAAAATTGAACCTCCGGTTGTATGACATTCTCAAAAGTCTGCCTCATGTGGAACTCATAAACGAGCAAAACGCCACATGGATTCATGTCGCTCTCTAAAAATGGGGCGTGCCACAGTGTCAAGGCACGCCCCATCGGGTTTTAATCATATTGTCTAAACTATCAGTGTTGCTACTTATTGAAAGAGAATCGTAAGCCGATTTTCATGTCGAAATTGAATGGACGGTCTTTATAAATTGTGGAAACTTCGCTGCCATTGTCGAAATAATAGCTCATCCCCGGCTCGGCATAGATGCCAAAGCGGTCGGTGATGTTGAATTGCAATCCCGCAGCGGCAACAAGCGAGAATTGCAACTTGTCGATGCTCACATCCTCATCATCGGAGGATTGGATGAAGCGCGAGACATAATAGTTGGTGTGCGACTTGCCGGCAACGCATTTCTCCACCGCTCCGCCGCCACTCACATACACCTCGAATCGGCGATTGCGCCACACATCAAACGAGGCACTGAGCGGCACTCCGATAAACTGCAGTTTTTGCGAGATTTCATAGCAGTTATCCTCTGTACCGGCAATAAGACGCGACGACAGATAGGTGTAGAACATTCCGCTCTCTATCGACCAGCGGTCGCTGAGCCGATACCGCACATTCACCCCCACACGCAACGGCAGATTGTGGTCTTTCTTGGTGATTGGCTCTGAATTTCGGTTGAGATACAAGACATTAGCGAGCGCGACATTCATCGACTGGAGGGAGTAGCCTTTCGTGGGGAGAGAGTTGCCGCTCACAAATTCGTAGTATCCGCCATGCTCGCTTTGCGTGCCGGTCATGTTGGCACCATAGAGGCTCGCGCTCAATCGCGACAGCGAAGCGGTGGATTTGCGCAACGGCATCACCTGCTGCGCAACCGTAGTGGTGCCGTCGAGGAGCGACAGCCGCGGAGTTTCCTCCTCCGTCGGAGCGGCAGTAGCAGAGGTATCGGCAACGAGCGAATCGGCTTTCGCTACAGGTTCAGCCGGCACAATCATCGCGATGGTTTCCGCCTTTTTCGGCACGACTATTTTCGCTGCTAGGGTAGTTTCTGTGGGAGCGGTGGTGTCGGCGGGGGCAGGAGCGGCGGGCTCAGCAAGGGTGGTTTCAGCCACCATCGGTACATCGGGTGTCGAAATATCCACATCCTCCCCTATCAGATACAAAACACCGGCAGCAAGAAGCACACAGGCGGCAACGGCACCGCCCACGCGCATCCACAAGACGCGACGGCGGCGGGCTGCCATCTGTTTCTCGATTCCTTCCCACAAACCCTCGGGAGCCGGAGACTCATGCGACTCCAACTTGCTGCGCAGGTTGTTTAAGAATTGGTTACAAGCAGCCTCCGCGCTCGGGACAACTGCGATGCCGAACTGCTTTCTCTAATTCCCAGCATCGATGCTATCTCTTTGTGGCTTTTCCTTTCAAACACCGCCAAGTTGAGCACCATGCGGCATCCGGCAGGGAGCGACTGTATCATCTCAAGCACAATGCCGGGCGAGATATCATCGAGCTGTGGAGGCGGGTCGTCGTCTTCAACCACCGGAATGTCGGAGAGGATGTCGAGCGACTCAAACGACTCGTAGTTGCGCACAAAAGATATGGCTCTATTCACCACTATCCGCGACATCCACGCATTTAGCGAGCCTTCGCCCAAATATTCAAAACTGTCGATGCTGCCGAATATCTTCACAAAGCACTCTTGCAAGATGTCCTTGACATCCTCGGCATCCGCCACATAACGAGAGCATAGCGAGGTGAGTCCGCCGACATATCTATCGTAGGTTTCCTTCATGGCGCGGCTATCGCCCTTGCGCAGCCGCCTCACCAGTTCCTTCTCGCCGCTCCCGTTCGCGCCCAATTCTAAATCAGATTATAGGACGGAGCGAGTTGGCAGCGCCATCCAAGAACAAGTCGGTATTGCCCGACGCTTTGCGAGTGCAATAGTCAAATTCGATGGTGTTCTTCACCCCCGAGCCATAATAGATGCGCAACTTCATCTTCACTGTCTTACCCTCGGTGTCGGGGAGGTCTTTGAGGTTAAAAGCCACCAAAGCGTCGCCATAGAAGTTGCCATGCATATCGCCATTGGCGTTGTGGCGCAATTCCACCTCGTAGGGGT
>SFER01000091.1 GCA_004557195.1 Bacteroidales bacterium
AAGTTCTTCTTTGACAAACCGTTGAGAACATTACCACCATTTTCCCAAGTCAATAATTGGAGATTCCATTCTGCACTGGCATTGATTGCCACTGCGATAGCAAGTGCTAAAAATAAGTAAATCTTTTTCATTTTGTTATATAAATAAAGTGTTAGTAATTAAGTTTCGGGTCAAAAAAACTTATGCGCTAAGTGCTAAAGGCAGTATAAACAAGTTGTAATAGAAAAAAGTGCAACAATAGGTTTAACCTTTATTTAGCAACCGCAAATATACGATGTAAATTTTAAACACCAAAGAAAAAATTTAAAAAAATTACACAATGGGCAAAAAAGATGGAAAATCGCAGAAAAATCGCTGCTCGGGCTGCGCAGTGGGGAGAGGCGGCGCCGATGTGATACAGGGGCGGCGCGGAAATGGGGCTAATGGGGCTAATGGGTGGCGATAAACGGGTGTGGGCGATGCGGGGGTGGCGATGCAGGAGCAGCGCCGGGGCGGAGAGGCGGTGCTATTTCCCGGCGTGCTGTGATGGAAAAATGCGGGGATTGCGTCAAAAAAAGGAAATTATGCTTTTTTATGTGTGGCGATTGCATTAAATTTGCACTGTTATTCAAACGCAAAAAAACAATGCAACATTTAGCACGTTTTTTCTCCAACTTGTTCAGTCCATTGCTTATGCCCACCTACGGCATTTTTTTGCTGCTGTGGGTGTCGATACTCTGTTATTTGCCGTTTGGGTCGCGCATCGTGGTGCTGCTTGTGATATTGGGCATCACCTGCATTCTCCCCATCGCGTTTATAGCGGTGCTCCACACGTTTGGCATCATACAAGACAAGCGGCTGATTGACAGGCGTGAACGGTTTCTCCCCTACGTTTTCATCCTCATGTGCTATGCAGCGGCGGCATTTTACCTTATAAATGTACATTCGCCAATGTGGGTGGTGTCGTTTATGTGGGGAGCGACGGCAGCGGTGGCTGTGTCGTTTTGCATCAACTTTGCATGGAAGATAAGCGGGCACATGGGCGGCATCGGCGGGATAGTGGCGATGCTGTTTTGCCTGCATAACGACGGACTCGGGGCATTCGACCTCAAAATCACCATTTGCACGGCGATAATCCTGTCGGGGGTGGTAGCCACCTCGCGGATGATACTCGAGCGGCACAACTTTTGGCAACTTGCAGCCGGATTTTGCAACGGATTTGTGTGTGTATATTTAATGAGTAAACTATTATATTGATGAAACCAATAGTAAGCATAATCATGGGCAGCACCAGCGACCTGCCCATACTGGAAAAAGCGGCGAAATTTTTCGACGAGATGGAAATACCGTTTGAAATGAACGCCCTCTCAGCCCACCGCACCCCGGGTGAGGTAGAGGAGTTTGCGCGCAATGCCAAGAGCCGCGGCATCAAGGTGATAATCGCCGCCGCCGGCATGGCAGCCCACCTGCCGGGGGTGATAGCGGCAATGACACCGCTACCCGTGATAGGGCTTCCCATCAACTCCACCCTCGACGGGATGGATGCGCTGCTCGCCATCGTGCAGATGCCTCCGGGCATCCCGGTAGCCACTGTGGGGATTAACGCCGGACAAAACGCCGCCATACTTGCGTGCCAGATTCTCGCCTCGGGCGATGAGGAGATAGCGCGCAGGCTCGAAGCGTTCAAGGCATCGCTGGCGCAGAAGATAGTAAAGGCAAATGCCGACCTCAAAGAGGTGAAATTCAAATATAAGACCAACTAATTCAACCGAATATACCCGAAATGGAACGCGACTACAACTATCACCGCCGCCACTCTTGGAGCGTGGATGTGGGCGGAATACCGCTGGGCGGAGAGAACCCGATAAGAATACAGTCGATGACCTCGACATCTACCGACGACATCGAAGCAAGCCGAGCGCAAGCCGAACGGATTGCCGACGCCGGAGCATCGTATGTGCGACTCACGGCACAGGGGGTGAAAGAGGCTGACGCAATAGGGAAAATACGCACCCTGATGCGCGCCGACGGCTACACCACGCCGCTTGTAGCCGACATCCATTTCAATCCCGCCGCCGCGTTTGCCGCCGCGGCAGTAACCGACAAAGTGCGCATCAACCCGGGCAATTTCGTTGACCCGGCGCGCACCTTCAAGAAACTTGAATACACCGACGCGGAATATGCCGCCGAGATAGAGCGCATCGGCAACGCGCTGCGCCCGTTTATCGACATCTGCCGCCAGCACGGCACAGCAGTGCGCATCGGCGTGAACCACGGCTCGCTGAGCGACCGCATCATGAGTCGCTATGGCGACACCCCGGCAGGGATGGTGGAGAGCGCGATGGAATTTCTGCGGGTGTTTGTGGCGGAAAACTACCTCAAAGTGGTGATTTCGATAAAAGCGTCCAACACCGTGGTGATGGTAACCACAGTGAGACTCCTCGTAGAAGCGATGGAGAAGGAAAACATGCACTTTCCGCTGCATCTCGGTGTAACCGAGGCAGGCGACGGAGAGGATGGCAGAATCAAGTCGGCAGTGGGGATAGGTACACTCCTCGTCGAGGGGATTGGCGACACCATCCGCGTGTCGCTGAGCGAAGACCCCGAGTGCGAAGTGCCTGTGGCTGAATTTCTTGCGAAATATGTCGAGAATTTCGGCAACCTCGAGCCGGCGCCGGTGGCATTGGATGGCGTTTCGGGGAAAAAATGCCGCCTCGTGGGAAACAAGCCGATTGTAGTGGTGCGCAAAAGCGACGAAATGACCTCACACCCCGATTTCGTGCTCTCAAGCGACGGCAGCCTGCACGAGACAATCACCACAATCGTCCCATTCGACCTCTGGAAGCCGGGGAACGGCTCGCAACCGCTGTTCACCACCGAAAACTACGCCTACGCGGCAGGGTGCAACGCCCCGACGAAGTGGCTTATCGCCGATGCCGAATCTTTCAGCCCCGACATGCGCATTTCGAGCGACACAGCGATAATTCTCTCTGTACCCGCCAAATACAACCGCCCGGCGATGCTGCAAAGCGTGATGAGCAACCTCCTTGCGCGCGGCAACGACGCCCCTGTGGTGCTTCACTGCGACTACAGCGCGGCGAGCGACATGGAGGTGCAGGTGATGGCATCGGTGGATATGGGCAGTTGCCTGATGAACGGATTTGGCGCAGGAATCATGCTCGACGCGCCGATCGACGCCGACAAACTCGTGGCGTGGTGCTTCGGAATACTGCAAGCGGCACGCCTGCGCACCACCAAGACAGAATATATCTCCTGCCCGAGCTGCGGACGCACACTTTTCGACCTGCAAACCACCGTTAAGCGCGTAAAAGAGGCTACATCGCACCTCACCCACCTGAAAATAGGCATCATGGGCTGCATCGTAAACGGACCGGGCGAAATGGCAGATGCCGACTACGGCTATGTGGGCGCGGCAGCCGGCAAGATAAGTCTGTACAAAGGAAAACAGTGCATCGAGCGCAACATCCCGCAGGAGGAGGCAATCCCCCACCTCATAGCGCTCATAAAAGCCAACAACGACTGGATAGAACCGTAGCGCCGGGCTATTTGCGACGAATGCCCGGGAGCGGAATCGTCTCTTTCTTCACGATAATGCCAAGGAAGAGCAGCAGGAGCACTGTGCGCGCTGCGAGAAGCAGAATGGTGTTTTCGATAGGCAGCACGTTACCGATGCCGTAGAGGAGCATCGCCACCACGATGTAGAAAGCGGCATTCTTGTAGTTGTAAGCGATAGGATAGTATTTCCTGCCGAAATACCACGAAGCCACCATCATGCAGAGATAACTTGCAAATGCACCCCAGGCACACCCCATATAGCCGATGACCGGAACGAGCAACACGTTGACAATCACCGTGATGGCAAGTCCGAAGAGGGAGAAATACATCCCCCACACAGTGCGGTCGGTGAGTTTGTACCAAAGCGAGAGATTGAAGAAAATGCCGAAAAACAACTCGGCGAGCATCACCACCGGCACCACCTTCAGCCCCTCGAAATACGACGGAGCGATGAAATATTTGAGGATGGGGAGATAGAACATCACCCCGAGGAAAATCACCATCGAGAAGATGATGAAATACTTCATAGCATCGATGTAGGACTGCGTTTTGTTGCTGTCGCGGTTCTGCGAAAAGATAAACGGCTCATAGGCAAAGCGAAACGCCTGCATGAACATCACCATGACAATCGCAATCTTGTAGTTAGCGCCATAGATGCCGATAGCCGTAAACGCGGCGTTGTGGTCGGGGATGAGCACCGGGAGAAGGAGTTTGTCGATGGTTTGATTCATAATCCCGGCAACTCCGAGCACCAGGAGCGGCGAGGAATAGGCGAGCATACGCCTGATGAGCGCGGCATCGAAGCAGTAGCGGAAACCGCGCAATTGCGGAATGAGCATCACGAGCGTGAGCAGCGATGCCGCAAGGTTGGAGATGAAGATGTAGCCGATACCTACCGACTTGCTATACACCGCATCGACACAGCCCGGGTAGCGGGAGTCGAGCCACGGGCAAAGCACTATAAAGAAGAGGTTCAGAGCGATATTCACCGCAATATTCACCAGTTTTATAGTGGCAAACTTGAGCGGGCGCTTGCAATAGCGGAGATAGGCAAACGGAATGGCGGTGAAAGCATCGAGCGCCACGGTGGCGGCAAGCAAAGTAACATACTCGGGGTGCTGTGGGATATTGAGCAGCATCGCCAGCCACCCTTGGCACAAAAACACAATAGCCACAAAGAGCGACGAAGTGGCGGCAAGGGAGATGAGCGAAGTGGAATAGACCTTCATAGGGTCTTCCCTCTCTTTGTCGGCATTGGCAAAGCGGAAGAAGCCCGTCTCCATCCCGTAGGTGAGGATAATCAACGCCAAAGCGACAAAAGAATAGAGATAATTCACAATCCCGTATTCCGAAGCCGCAAAAGCATTGGTATATAGCGGCACAAGACACCAATTGAGGAAGCGCCCGATGATGCTGCTTGCACCATAAATGGCGGTGTCTTTAGCCAAACTTTTAATTCCAGCCATAAAAAGAGTTTAATTACTTGAAATTAAGTTCACCCGGCGCCGCAGGGCGGTATTTTCCGAGGTGAGTGTAGGCGAGTTCGGTAACTTCACGCCCGCGGGGAGTGCGCTTGATGAAGCCCTCCTTGATGAGGAAAGGCTCATACACCTCCTCGAGCGTGCCGGCATCCTCGCCGAGAGCCGTAGCGATAGTGGTCAACCCCACCGGACCGCCATTGAACTTGTCGATGATGGTGGTGAGGATCTTGTTGTCAATCTCGTCGAGCCCATATTTGTCGATATTCAGAGCCTCGAGAGCGTAGCGGGCAATAGCGGTGTCGATTTTGCCGGAGCCTTTCACCTGGGCGAAATCGCGCACGCGACGGAGCAGCGAATTAGCCACACGCGGTGTCCCGCGGCTGCGCAAAGCGATTTCGGTGGCAGCCTCGTTGCTGCACTCCACATTGAGCAGGCGCGCCGAGCGCTTCACGATGTTGCGGATAGTGTCGTGGTCGTAATACTCGAGATGGCAGTTGATGCCGAAACGGGCACGGAGCGGCGATGTGAGCAATCCGCTGCGAGTGGTGGCACCCACAAGCGTGAAAGGCGACAAGGAGAGTTGCACCGAGCGTGCACCCGGTCCCTTGTCTATCATAATGTCGATTCGGAAATCCTCCATCGCCGAGTAGAGATACTCCTCTACCACAGGACTTAAACGGTGGATTTCGTCGATAAACAGCACATCGTTTTCCTCGAGCGAAGTGAGGATTCCGGCGAGGTCGCCGGGCTTGTCGAGCACCGGACCCGAGGTAACCTTGAAGCCGACGCCGAGCTCGTTTGCGATGATATTCGACAGGGTGGTTTTCCCAAGCCCCGGAGGGCCGTGGAGCAGGAGATGGTCGAGCGCCTCGCCGCGCATCCGCGCAGCGGCTACAAAAACGCGGAGGTTTTCGATGATTTTCTCCTGACCGCTGAAATCATCGAACCTCACCGGGCGCAACGCCTTCTCGAAGTCGCTGTCGCGCTCAATCCGCGATTCTCTTATGTCGAAGCTATCCCCCATTCTGTCAGCAATTATTTAACTTGCACACCGGGACGCACTTCGCCTTGCGGACCAATCACCACGAGGCGACCATCGCTATCCTCGGCGCTGAGAATCATACCTTGCGACTCCACGCCTTTGAGTTTGCGCGGCTCGAAATTGGCGATAAAGCACACCTCTTTGCCAATCAAGTCCTCGGGAGCGTAGAATTTGGCGATACCCGACACGATAGTGCGACCGCCCATTCCGTCGTCGATTTTGAACTTGAGCAACTTATCTGCCTTGGGCACTTTTTCACATTCAAGCACCTTGCCAACACGGATATCGAGCTTCATGAAATCATCGAAAGGCACATTGGCAGCCACCGGCGCGGGAGTGAAATTGTTGACGGCATTCTCTTTCTTAATGCGTTCGAGGCGCTGCATCTGGGCATCGATAGCGTCATCCTCGATTTTCTCGAAGAGGAGTTCAGCCTTGTTGACCGATGCGCCTACAGGCATAAGGTCGAAGCGACCGAGGTCGTTCCAAGTCAAATCGGCGGGCAGATTAAGGATTCCGGCGAGCTTCTTCGACGAGAACGGCATGAACGGCTCGAAAGCGATAGCGAGATTGGCGGCAATCTGCAGAGCCACATTCATAATAGTATCTACGCGAGCCATATCGGTTTTGGCAAGTTTCCACGGCTCGGTGTCGGCGAGATACTTGTTACCGATACGGGCAAGATTCATAGCCTCCTTGAGCGCCTCGCGGAAGTGGAATGTCTCGATAGCCGCCTCGATACGGGCTTTCACAGCCAAGAACTCTGCGATAGTGGCATTGTCGTAGTCGGTGAGCGCACCGCAAGCAGGCACCACACCATTGTAGTATTTATGAGTGAGCACCACGGCACGATTTACGAAATTGCCATAGATGGCAACCAGCTCGTTGTTGTTGCGAGCCTGGAAATCGCGCCAAGTGAAATCGTTGTCTTTAGTTTCGGGAGCATTGGCAGTGAGGACATATCTCAAGACATCCTGTTTGCCGGGGAAATCGCGGAGATATTCATGGAGCCACACAGCCCAGTTGCGCGAAGTGGAGATTTTATCCCCTTCGAGGTTAAGGAATTCATTGGCAGGCACATTGTCGGGCAACTGATATGAACCCTCAGCCATGAGCATAGCCGGGAACACGATGCAGTGGAACACGATATTGTCCTTTCCGATGAAGTGGATGATGCGAGAATCTTCTTTCTTCCAGTAATCTTCCCAAGTGTCGGGGAGAATCTCCTTGGTGTTGGAAATATAACCGATAGGAGCATCAAACCACACATACAACACTTTGCCATCGGCACCCTCGACAGGCACCGGAACACCCCAGTCGAGGTCGCGGCTCACAGCGCGCGGCTGCAAACCCAGGTCGAGCCACGATTTGCACTGACCATACACATTGGGCTTCCATTCCTTGTGTTCCTCAAGAATCCACTTGCGCAAAGCCGGCTCCCACTTGTCGAGAGGGAGATACCAGTGTTTTGTTTCGCGAAGCACCGGGCGGTTGCCGGTGATTGCAGAACGCGGGTCGATGAGGTCGGTGGCATTTAGCGAAGTGCCACAAGCCTCGCACTGGTCGCCATAGGCGCGCTCATTTCCGCAATGCGGACACTTACCGGTAACATAGCGGTCGGCAAGGAACTGATTGGCTTTCTCATCATATAGTTGCATGGAAGTTTTCTCAACAAACTCCCCTTTCTCATATAGTTTGCGGAAAAAGTCGCTTGCAGTCTTGCTGTGGATATCAGAAGTAGTACGAGAATAGACATCAAAAGAGATTCCGAGTTCTTCAAAAGAGTCTTTTATAATCTTGTGGTAACGGTCAACGACATCTTGCGGAGTAATGCCTTCTTTTTTAGCCTTGATAGTGATGGGCACACCATGCTCGTCGCTACCGCCAACCATAATCACATCCTCACCTTTGAGACGAAGATAACGAGTGTAGATGTCAGCGGGGACATACACGCCGGCGAGGTGTCCGATATGCACCGGACCATTGGCATAAGGCAAAGCCGTAGTAACAAGAGTACGATTGAATTTCTTTTCCATTTTGTGATATGTATTTAGAGCCGCAAAGCGGGCAAATTTGTTTCAAAATGCAAAATTAGCACAAAAAGCCCCGGTTTCAAAATCAAATCCCAACTTTTTTGTAGCAAAATGGGTTATTGATGTTGAATCTCAGTTGTATCGCACGGCTCTTTCATTTAAGATGAAGATGAAGGACATAGCTCCCCTTACCCGGTTCGGCTGAGAATCGGGTAATTTTCTTCGTTGTGTGTCAGCGTTTTATCAGTATGTCAAAATCTAAAATT
Organism: Bacteroidales bacterium; assembly: GCA_004557195.1. GTDB lineage: Bacteria > Bacteroidota > Bacteroidia > Bacteroidales > Muribaculaceae > W0P31-042. Next base: position 8,378 of record SFER01000091.1, read on the forward strand.
TTTCATTTTTGGAGTAAAAATCGGATGAGTTTAGTAAAGCCTGCCGCGACATGTCTCATTAGTTCTGCTATGCCCTTTCTTCTGTCGGTCATCTTTTTGCGCAGCCTTTTCCAAATTGAGAATGTGGAGTGGACAATCCTTTGGATGGTGTCGAGATTGCGCGCCGAT
>SFER01000092.1 GCA_004557195.1 Bacteroidales bacterium
TGCTACATCTACCAATCTGATGCTGACAGCGGCTTCGACTGTTTGTGTTTTGGATGTAGTAAATACTTGTGATTGGCTTGTGTTCTTTCTGCCAAACTCTGTTATCGACCCGATAATCATATAGTCGGCGCCAATTGCTTGTTGTGCCGATTGCCCGTTGCGATTAGCTTCCTCAAGCAGTTGCTGGAGGTCGTTTCTTTCCAGAAGTATGAATTTGCCCGAGGCTCCCAGTTTTGCCGATAAAATGTCGAGGGCTTGTTTGCCCATCGGGTCATTGTCTTTGTCGTAGAACAAGCCTTTACCATATTCCGTTTCATTGGAAAAACGTCCTATGGCAACTTTGCGCTTGATTACTTTCTTACTATTGTCATTGACAGTCTCTACTGTAGGCTCTTCTACAATCACTTTTTTCTGTGCGTTGACAAAATCGGGTATTGTCAAAACGATGAGCAAAATAGAAAATAAAATCTTTTTCATAATAGGTGGTTTTGTCGTTTTTTGCAAAGTTATATTAAGGGAATTTTAGTTGGTTGAATTGTGAGTTAAAAATTGTTAATGGATTTTAACTATTTGATGATGCTTGGCGTGTGAAAATTGGGGCTATTATTTTCTACTTTCAATTATAAGTTATAACTTTGCCAATAATCAGCGAAAACAACAAGAAATGCACGTAGTTTGTCTTGCATCTCCCACACCTCCCACCTATGGTGGGGCGATTGATATGTATTATCGAATCAAGCGTCTGCATGAAAGTGGCGTGCGATTGATATTGCATGTGTTTCTGTATCGAGATGCCACTCCGAGTGCCGAACTCGAGGCTATGGCAGAGAAGGTGTTCTATTATCATCGCGACACTACTTTTGCAAGGCAATTATCGGCTCTTCCATACATCGTTGAAAGCCGGAGAAATGCTTCTTTGCTCGACAATCTGTGTATCGATAAAGAACCGATACTATTTGAAGGCTTGCACACTTGCTATTATCTTTCCTCCCCACGACTCGAGGGACGCATGAGGATGGTGAGAATGCACAACATTGAGTATCGCTATTATTACATGCTTGCAAAAAATGCGTTGTTGTCGCCCAATGCGTTGTATTATCTCTTAGAGGGGGCGAAACTCTATTTCTATGAGCGTGTAGTGAGAAATGCTTCGAGAGTGCTCGCTATTACAGAAGCCGACGTCGATGAACTTAAATCGCGCTATCCCGGCGTGGATGTGCGCCTCTTGCGATGCTTCTTCGACAATAGTTCGCAGCATGAGTATTGTCCCACCAAGCCTTATATCATCTATCATGCCAATCTCTCGGTTTCGGAGAATGTGAAGGCTGCAAAATTTATCATCAAGCACGCAAACGAGCTGATTCCCGAAGGCTGGCGTTTGAAAATTGCCGGTTTTTCTCCAGATAAATCGCTCTACCGATTGAGTGTGGGATTAAAGAGTGTGGATATTATTGCCAATCCATCTGCCGAAGAGATGTCTCGTCTCATAGCAGAGGCGCATATCAATCTGCTCATCACATTCCAACAAACCGGAATCAAACTCAAACTTCTCAACACTTTGCAGCAGGCTTCGGGACACTGCGTGGTGAACACCCCAATGCTATATGGGACCGGATTGAGACATTTATGCCATGTCGCCGACTCGGTGGAGGAATTGAAACAGATAATCGCCCATCTTGCAACCACGCCGCGCAGCAAGGAGGACTATTCCAATAGGATAAGGAGCCTCGCGGATATGGGATTTAACGATATCAGCGATTTGCTATAAAAATGAAGGTCGCCACCATTGCGGGGGCGACCTTCTATCGTCATGTAGATTGGGAGTTATTTCACAAGGAGTTTGAACACTTTGTTGCCTACATTGAGCAGATAAACACCTTGAGCGACATTGGTGATTGTTGTTGTGCCATCGACTGTCGTTGTCTTGCCTACAAGTGCGCCACCGATATTGTGGAGTGTGGCTTTCAATCCGGCATCGCTCTTGATGACGATTGTGTTGCCAACCACTTTGGCATTGATTTCATCACCTTGAACACCTTCTACACCCGCACCTTCAACACTGATTTTCGGAGTGAAAAGAGTGAGCGATGGGAATAACGGGTTGGTGAGCATTCCCACAACTTCATCGAATGGCTTGAGGAATGTGGTAACACCGTTTTCAAGAGTGTATTCGGTGTCGATGAGGAGAATTTCACCTTCCCATTCGCCGTAATCGTTCTTTTCGGGAACACCATAGAACCATGTGAATTCGGTGTTGTTATCGCTTACAACAGCCTCGCTGCTCAAATCAATTTTGCCATCGATTTCAGCAACATCGAGTTTTGCCTGGTCTTGATAGTGATAAACCGCGTAGGTCGATTTGGGGTAGGGGAGAGTGGAGAATGTGAAGTAGTTTTGGTTGATTGCAAGAGCAAGGAGTTTATCCAATTGCGAGACATCGATAGTGCGCAACAAGTTGTGCCCGAGGTCGAGTTGTTGCAATTCTTTTGCGCCATTGAGATTGATGGTTTCAAAGAGGTTGTTGCTCATGTAGAGTGCCCAAAGATTTGGATTATCCAAATTGATTTCGCTCAATTGGTTGTATCCAAGGGAAGCGACATGGAGATTCTTGTTTTGGCTCAAGTCAATCTTCGAGAGGCTGTTGTGGTTCATGCTCAGCAACACGAGGTTGGGGTATTTAGCAGGTGAGAATTCGGTGAATGCATTGTCATCGAGAATCAATTCTCTCACATTTTCGGTAGGGATGGTTATCGATGAGATACCTGCCTCTTTTACTGTGATTGTAGAGGCTTTTTCCAAGCCTGTGCCGTCAAATGATTCCAGTTTTGCACCTGTCATGCTGAATACGGTAACGTATTCGGTAGGTTCGTAGGTGTAAACGCCCACTTCTGCCCCGGCTTTTGTGGTGGCAGAGAAAAGAGAATAAGTGGTGCCGAGAAGGTATTGCTCGACGTCATTGTCTCCGACCCAATCAATGTAGATGGCTGTTCCTGCCTTTTCGGCTGCAAGCGACAAAGTTACGGCATCGCCATCGTTTAATGTTTTGAAAGAAGCGATTTTGTTGGTAGGCATTTCTGCCGCGAGAATTTGAGTGGTTTTATACACTTTTTCGCCCGAGAAAGCAGGGAATGCCGTGTGGGTCATCTCGCAATAAATTTTGCCGACTGTGGTGTTGAGGAATCGAGCACGACCATTGTTATTTGTGTAGTCAACGCCCTCGGTGAGTGGAGTGCCATCGGCTTTTTTCCATACAAATGTGGTACCTGTGCCATCGATAATGCGGTTAAGGTTTGTGAGATTTGCACCGGGACCTTTAGTTGCGATTACATAATCGCTTTGAGGCGCATAGATGTAATTTGCCTCGTCGATTGCCCAGCGTTGTGGCAGTGTTTCGAGCGTAAACTTGTTGTTGGCACAGTTGAAACTCTTGATATTGTTTTCTTCGGGGAGAATAATAGAACTGATGCTATTGCCGGAGATGTTGAGACTCTGCAATGCTGTGCAGTGGGTGAGGTCGATGCTCTCAAACTTGTTATTGGCAATGTTCAGTGTCTCAATATAGTCGAAATCGGAGAAATCAATACCTGCAAGGCTGTTGTTGCTAATGTCGAGATTGTGAATTGCAAACGAACTATTAAGGGTGAGGTCGGTGAGGTTGTTCTTGCTCAAATTAATAGTGTGCAACATTGTTTTGGTGTAAATCTCGTTGATACCTGCAAGAGTGAGAGAATACAAGTTGTTACCCGAGAGGTTGAGAGTGCGAAGAGTCTTGTTCCACGAAAGGTCGATAGAGTAGATCTGAGTGTTTACGAGGCTAAGTTCTCTCAAAGAGGACGCTTTTGTAACATCGATGGTGGTGATGTAGATATCCTTCACTGCAAGTGCGGTGATAAGTTCATTCTCCGGGAGATAGATTGACACGGGACCATATCCCTTCTTTGTAACCTTGATGTTTGGCTCGGAAGGAATGTAGGAAACAGATGTTTTAAACGATTCAAGATTGCCGTCGCCAAGGTCGATAAAGAATTCGCGAGGAGAGTCGGTTGTAGCGCCCTCGAGACCAATTGACATCTCAAAATTGCTTCCGCTTGATACTATAGTGTTGAACGACACCGCTTTCGACGGCTTTCCAAATTCCTTCTCGGTCTTAACCATAAATTTTGTTGTGGAGAGGATTGCATTCGGAAGTGCGCTATTGGCGTAAGCCACATACACGCTGTCGGTAACAGCCTTTTTGAGTGTAATTACACCGTTTTCGTAGGAGTAATAACTATCATCGAGGAGCGACGGGCTGCTCGGATTGTATTCAGAAATCAAGTAAAGCGCCCCATCGGTGGTGGAGCCATCTGTGCGCATTACGCGAGCCGACATGTCGATTTTGTCACCCACTTTGAACGATTTTGCAACCTCAAACGGGCGTTGTCCATACTCATATTCGCCCCATGTGCCGGGGTCGAGAGGGATTGTATTGAAGTCCATGCAGTTGCCGTTAATCTTCACATTGTAGAGATTGGGGCATTGGCTCACATCAATTGAAGTGAGGTAGTTGTTGCTCGCATAGAGGTTGATGAGTTTGGGACATTTTGTGATGTCGAGAGTGGTAAGCGCATTGTTTGAGCAGAAAAGATATTGCAAATCAGGGTTGTGTGTGATATCCAATTCTTTAATCTTCACTCCATTGTTGTAAGAGCCCGATTCGTGGGTGCAATATAATTCGGTGAGATATGGGTTCTTGCTCAAATCCACTTCTTCGATGCCTGTATCGCTGATGTTGAGGATGAGAAGGTTGGGGTTCTTGGTGACGTCAATGGTCTTAACTGGAGTAACATCGATAGAGAGACGCATAAGATTAGGGCATCCTGTAGGGTCGACATATTTGAGCGATGTGCAGTGATAACCATCGAAAGCAAGCATTTTGGGATAGTCGGAGAGGTTGAATGCCGGGTCGAGATAATCCACGATGCTGATTTCGAGGATTGACAATTCGGGTTTATCCTTGCCGATAATGAGAGGAGTCTCGGCAGTGAAAGGGTTGTCGTTGAGATAGATAGCCATCAATTTTTTGAAGTTTGTAAGGTCGAGACGCTTCAATTCGTTGTGGCTCATAGAGAGAACGCTCAAATTGACACATTTATCCATATCAATCCACTCGATGTAGCAACCATCGGCATTGATATAACTGATGTTTTGGGCATCTCCATAAATCTTCACGATACCATCTTTAGATACTTTTCCCGAAATAAATGTTCCGGTTATACCTTGAGTGTCTTCATCAAAAACAGCCTGCTCGAGTTCGTATTCGATTTTACCGTAACCACAATCCACATCGATATAGCCTTCGGCAGTCGTTCCACCGATAACGATAGAAAACTCGTTGGTTTCGCCATACATATCGTAGAGATTAGTGCGGAAAGAGATGATGGGTTCATCGGTGTTTTGAGCAAACCCATTGAATGGAATGAGGATAGCGGCTATAGTCGCAAATCCTAATAAAAGAGATTTAAACTTGTTCATAGTCTATATTGTATTTATTTTACCAAGATAGTTTTTGTGTAGCGGTCGTTCACTTTCACAACATAGCAACCCGGAGCAAAAGATGATGCATCGATTGTGAGAATGTCGGAAGCAGCATTGAGTGTCGCTACCGGCTGTCCCGAGAGATTGAAAACGGTTGCGTTGAGTGCCTCGGCACCACCGACGAACAATTCGTATTGCTTGTTGCCGAGCGATTTCACGAGCATGTTGTCGCTATCGGTGTTCACGCGGTTGACACCTGAACCTTTGCGACGGATAACCTCCTTGAGTCCTGCGTAGGCATCAAATTTACCTGCACCCCATTGGACAGGGTCGGCAGTAGATGTGGTTACGTCGTTGTCAACAACTGCAGTTTTTTCAATGATGTCGAGAGCATCGGCAACAGTGAGCGACGGGTCGGCTTGAAGCCATAAAGCCATGGCGCCGGTTACGACAGGTGTTGACATTGATGTGCCAATCATTTGTTGCCAATAACTTGTGCGACCCGATTCATCAACTTTTGCTTGGAGATAAGCCGATGTAATTCCGTTATCAGAGTTGTCGATGTAGTATTTGTTGGTAGATGAAATAACCGTTGCACCCGGAGCGCAGATGTGAGGCAGGTTACGGCCATCGATAAGTGTTCCGTAGGATGTGAATCCCGACAACTTGCCTGTGGGGTATGCGTTGTTGTAGCCATAGGAATTGCCGTCGAGCGATGCCCATGAATCAATTGAATTGTAAGAGCCCACAACAATTACATTCGGGGCGCAGGCCATATCGCTGACAGTTCCGTTGGTGCTGCCATCGCTCCAGCCTTCTTGGTCATAACCATACATTGTTGTGAAAGAGCCGTCGCAGAAACAATCAACGCGCTGCCCTTCTGCACCTTCAACAATAAATCCGAGAATGTAGTTGCCTGCAGCATTTGTGCTTTTATTGTCGCCCACGAAATAGTCGATCATTGCATAGTAGCGACCCGTCTCGGAATCGATCATCGAGCCTACTCCAACATATCCTTCGAATGCGCGATTGAAATTGGTGTGAGATTTATCACCATCGCTTTCGTAACCCGGGGTTGCATAGTAAATCGCCTCACCATTGGTGTTGCCGATAGGAATCTCGAAGGTTGTTGTGCCGCGAGACTTGTTATATACCACAGCCTTGAATGTAAATTCAGAGGCATCGTTGCTGTAAACATACACTTGACCATATCGGAGGTTTTTATATCCGCTTAATTCGGTGTATTGAGGCTTGATGAAACTCTTGAGGGTTGTATTCTCGGCACTGAATGTCTTGTTGAGTGCGATGGGAAGGTCCCCCTCATTGCCCGAAGCAAGGCAGATGATTGCCTCCTTGGATGCAAGTGCGAGATATTGACCCATCATGCTTTTTCCGTCGTGAGGACCGATGTTGCCGCCCAATGAGAGATTTATCACTGCCGGCTGCTTATTGACGTATGCGTAGTTGAGCACACTCTCAACACCGTATGCGATAAACATATCGGAAAGTTCGACACCCGAAGCCACAATGTCGCTCTCGTAAGCGACACCATAGTATGGGTTGTCGATTTCAACAATTTGATTTTTGAACGAATTTACTTTTTCAGCCACAGTGGCGGTTCCGCGGTATCCTCCTGCCATGATGCCCAGGGTGTGAGTTCCGTGGAATGTGGCATCGTTGTCGGTTTTGAATTTTGCAATGAGTTCCGGAGTGCCGTATTCATCGATTTGATAACCCAATGAATTGGATTTTGTTTGATAGATTTGGTTGAAATATTTGATGCGTGTGTTTCCGTCGGCATCTTTAAAATTGACGTGGTTTAAGTCGAAACCGGAATCGACGATTCCTGTAATGACACCTTTACCAGTATATGCTTGCTCGAGGTCGGTGCCGGAATGGATTTTGTCGATACCCGACAATGCACGAGCCGATTTGAGTGTGGGTTTAACTTCGCGTTGCAGTTGCATCTGCTTAACGCAATCGAGTTGAGCGATACGTTCCACATTATCAACAGGAAGCATCACTAAAGCGATATTTCCTCTCACAGCGAGCACCGCTACGCCTTCTGCTTCGAGAAGGGAAGAGGAAGCAGAATTGTCAAGTTTTATAAATGCTCCGATGTGTTGAGCCTGCTCATGTGCCACGCTTTTGATGCGGCATTTCACCGACTCGTCGGAAGTCTGCTCAATTGTGCGAAGCATGCGCAATGTTGCTCGGCTTTGCATGTCGAGTTGAGTACCTGCCGATACACACAACGCTGCTGCTAAAGTTGCAAAAAATGAGCAAGTGGTTTTCTTGTTCATAAAAGATATAGTTAAAGATTAATTAGTATTGATTCTTTAGAAAATAAGCAACAAAGCCGGGTTGGCATACTACCACCCGGCATTTGTCTATAAAATAATAATTGTATTCGGGAACACGATTATTTAATTACTTTCTTGTGGTTGATGATGTAAACACCCTTTGCGAGGTTGTTGATGTCGTCAGCCGAAGCATTTTCGATAACCATTACACCTTGGAGGTTGTAAACATTGTTATCTTGAGGAGTATCAACTGTGATTGAGTCAACACCTGCGCCACCTTCGATGTGAATTTTTGTATCGCCTGTTACAACTACTTTGTATTCGCCTGTTTCGCTTTCGGTAGTCTCTTCGTCATTTACTTTCACAATGTAACCGAGACAGTTGAAATCGATTTCAGTGCCAGTGAGCACTTGGATGCTTTCGGTAGTGGTGAGGTCGAGTTTGTTGATTTTATCTACAGTTGCTTGAACTTTGCCAACATCTACAGAGTGAGAGAAAGTAACAGTGTGGAGAGCGGGTTTTGCTTTCATGTAGGCTTTGATAACATCGCCATCGTTTGGACGGAGTTCAAATGTACTGCCTCCTGCATACATAGGCTCGGTTGCTACATTGTTAACGTAAACTTCAGATACGGATTCAGCACCTGCCCAACCAAGTTGGAATGGACAATCTGCTTCTGCGCTAAACTCGATAGTGTTGTAACCCGAAGTTATATCAACAGACGA